>VBHW01000064.1:13168-14895 GCA_005881055.1 Chloroflexota bacterium | reverse complement strand
GGATGCGGGACGATCGCCGTGGCGCTCGCCGCGTCGCTGCGCCGCCGGCAGAGCCTCGCCGAGGTGGAGATCCTCGCCACGGATACCTCGTCGGGCGCCCTGGACCTCGCCCGTGAGAACGCCGTGGGCCACGGCGTCGCCGACAACCTCCGGTTCGCCGAGGTCGACCTCCTGCCGCCGGTCGTGTCGTTCCCGTTCGACATCGTCCTCGCGAACCTGCCGTACGTCCCGAGTGCCGCGGTGGACACGCTGCCGGTCGCGGCCTCGTTCGAGCCGCGCATCGCCCTCGACGGTGGCGCCGACGGCCTCACGTACGTTGGCCGCCTCATCGATCGCCTGCCCGATGCGCTGAACACCGACGGCGTCGCGCTCCTCGAGATCGGCTCCGACCAGGGGGACGCCGTGGGCGCGCTCCTGGCGAAGCATCTCACCGGCTGGCGCTCCTCGATCGAACGGGACCTCGCCGGGCAGCCCCGGGTCGCCCGCATCGAGCGGGACGGTGCCCATGGCTGACGGGCCGGTCCGGGCAGTCTTCCCGATCCGCCTCGTCGTGCTCGACCTCGACGGCACGATCATCGGCGAGGACTTCGAGATCGGCGAGCGGACTCGGGCCGCCGTCCGCGCGGCGATCGACCGGGGGACCGAGGTCGCGATCGCGACCGGCCGCATGCCGTCGAGCGCGATGCGCTTCGCGGATCAGCTGGGCCTCACCGCGCCGCTCATCGGCTACCAGGGGGCGCTCATCCGGTCGATGCCACGCGACGGCAGGCGGCTCGGGCGGATCCTCCTCCACACGCCGCTGGCGGCGGACGTCGCTCACCAGGTGGTCCGTTGGTCGCGGCGGCGGGGGATGGACCCGCATCTCAACCACCTCGAGCGGTTCATCATCAGGGCGGACGATCCGATGCTCGACGACTACTCCCGGTTCGTCGGGGCGCGGGCGATCCTCGTCCCGGACTACGACGTCATCGATCACCCCGTGACGAAGGTGCTGGCGCCGGGCGATGAGGCGACCGTGGCCTCGGCCCTGGCCGATGCCCAGCGCGAGTTCGCCGGCCGGGCGATGGCCACCGTGAGCCACCCGCGCTTCCTCGAGTTCGCGGCCCCGGGCGTCTCCAAGGGCCGGGCGGTCCGCTGGCTCGCCCGGCGCCTCCGCGTGCCGCTCGAGCAGGTGATGGCGGTGGGCGACCAGCACAACGACCTCGAGATGCTCGCGGCGGTCGGGCACGGGGTCGCGATGCCGACGGCGCCTGACGAGGTCAAGGCAGTCGCGCGCCACGTCGCCCCGCCGCTCGCGGCGGAGGGCGCCGGCCAGATGATCGAGACGCTCGTGCTCGGCGCCCGTTCGGCCGCGGCCCGGCCGGGCGAGGTGCGCGTGACGTCGCCTAGAGGCGCAGCATGAGCCACCGGCTCCCGGACGACGAGATCGGGCGGGGTCTCGCGCTCGACGCGCTTCGTGCGGGCGGCCTCGTAGCCTTCCCGACGGACACGGTGTACGGGATCGCCGTCGCCCTCGACACGCCGGGCGGGATCGAGCGCTTGTACGCGGCCAAACGGCGGCCACCGGACAAGGCGATCATCGTCCTCGTCGACGGGCTGGACCAGCTGGCCGGTCTCGTCGTCATGCCTCCGGCGGCGCAGGTCCTCGGCGGGATCGGCTGGCCTGGAGGGCTGACGCTCGTCCTGCCATTGCGCCCGACCGCCCGGCTGCCGGCCGCCCTCACGGC
>VBHW01000064.1:0-13138 GCA_005881055.1 Chloroflexota bacterium | reverse complement strand
CCCGTTGCCGACGACGTCGGCGAACATCTCCGGCGCGCCGGACCCGCTGAACGCCGACGAGGTCGAGCGGTCCCTCGGCGATGCCTGCGACGCGATCCTCGACGGGGGACCGACGAAGGGCGGCCGGCCGTCGACGATCATCGATTGCGCCGCCGGCCCACCCGCGGTCGTCCGCGCCGGCGCGATCCCGGTCGGGCGACTGATGGAGGCGCTCGACGCGGCCGGCATCCCTCACGCGCTCGGGGAGCCGGCGGTGCCGGGCTGAAGTCCCGTGGGGGGACGTCGGCGCAGCGGTCCGGCGAGTCGATGTGGGACGATAGCCGCTGACGCAGGAGGAAGGAGCCCGACGTTGACGATGACGCGGCCGTCGAGCCTCGGATGGGCCACCATCGCGGACGTCGACCCGGACCTGTGGGCGGCGATGGAGGGGGAGCGCCGCCGCCAGCACGACAAGATCGAGCTCATCGCCTCGGAGAACTATGCCTTCGGCGCGGTCATGGAGGCGCAGGGCTCCTGGCTGACGAACAAGTACGCCGAGGGCCTGCCCGGCAAGCGCTACTACGGCGGCTGCGAGTACGTCGACGTCGCGGAGCGGCTCGCCCAGGAGCGGGCGCTCGCCCTGTTCCCCGGCGCGGAGCACGTCAACGTCCAGCCGCATTCCGGTGCCCAGGCGAACATGGCCGCCTACTTCAGCGTCCTGGAGCCCGGCGACCGCATCCTCGGGATGAAGCTCGACCAGGGCGGCCACCTCACCCATGGGATGAAGCTCAACTTCTCGGGCCGCCTCTACGAGGTGCACGCGTACGGCGTCCGGGAGGACGACGAGCGGATCGACTACGACGCGCTCGAGGCGCAGGCCCGAGAGGTCCGGCCGAAGGTCATCGTGGCCGGCGCGTCGGCGTACCCGCGGATCATCGACTTCGAGCGGATGGCGGCGATCGCCCACGGCGTCGGGGCGATCCTCTTCGTCGACATGGCGCACATCGCGGGTCTCGTGGCTGCCGGTCTCCATCCAAGCCCGTTCCCGCACGCGGACCTCGTGACGACGACCACGCACAAGACGCTCCGCGGCCCGCGCGGCGGCATGATCTTCAGTCGCGAGGAGCTGCCGCCCGAGGTGGACCGGGCCGCCTTCCCGGCGGCGAAGGCCGGCCTCGGGCAGCACGTCGACAAGACGGTCTTCCCGGGCGTCCAGGGCGGCCCGCTCATGCACGTCATCGCAGGCAAGGCCGTCGCGTTCCAGCTCGCCGGGCGCGACGAGTTCCGGGAGGACATGCGGCGGACGGTCGAGAATGCCCGCGTCCTCGCCGAGACGATCGCCGGGCTGGGCGGCCGCGTGGTCAGCGGGGGCACGGACAACCACCTCATGCTCGTCGACGTGACGCCCCTCGGCGTGACGGGCCGCGAGGCGGAGCATCTCCTCGACGAGATCGGCGTGACCGTGAACAAGAACGCCATCCCGTTCGACCAGAACCCGCCCAACGTCGCCTCGGGCATCCGCCTCGGCACACCGGCGACGACGAGCCGCGGGTTCGGCACGGACGAGATGCGGGCGATCGGCCGGATCATCGTCGACGCCATCGACGCGCGCGATGACGTCGGCGTCCAGGCGCGTCTCGCAGCCGAGGTCCGCGAGATCGTCGACCGGTTCCCGGTCCCCGGCATCAGTCGATGACCCGGGGCTGACACTCCGCTGACGCGCCGGTGAGGGCCGTGTGAGGATCGCGCCCGGGGTCGAGGACGCTCTGCCCTACATCGTCGGCGCCCTCCTCGTTGCGTGGGCCCTCTCGTACGTCCTCACCCCGTTCGTCCAGGGCCTCGCCCACCGGTTCGGCGTCGTCGACCAGCCAGACGATCGGCGGGTCAACACGAGCCCGGTGCCCCGCGGCGGCGGGCTCGCGGTCGCGACCGCGTTCGTCCTGGCGGTGGCGCTGTTCCTCTATCTCAACAGCGCGGGCAAGGTGCGGCCTCCGCTGTCGATCGGCACGACGGAGCTCTTCGCGCTCCTGCTCGGCGGTGCGCTTGCCGCTGTGGTCGGGGCGCTCGACGACTACTGGCAGCTCCGCGCGCGGTGGCAGCTCGTTGGCCAGATCGCCGTCACTGTCCTGGCCGTCGCGCTCGGCGCCACGCCGGACACGATCACGAGCCCGCTCGGCGGCCAGATCGACATGACCGGGCCGATCGGCGTCGCGTTCGCGATCGTGTGGATCCTGGGCATGATCAACAGCACGAACTTCATCGACGGACTCGACGGGCTGTCGCCGGGCATCGGCATCATCGCGGCGACGACGCTCGGCCTCATCAGCCTGACGACCGCGGTCGGTGGGTTCGGCCAGCCGTACGTCGCGGTCCTCTGCTTCGCGCTCGTCGGCTCCCTGCTCGGCTTCCTGCGCTGGAACTTCTATCCGGCGACGATCTTCGTCGGGACGAGCGGCGTCATGTTCATCGGGTACACGCTGGCGCTGCTGTCGATCCTGGGCACGGCGAAGGTGGCCGTGGCGCTGCTCGTCCTCGGCGTGCCGATCATCGACACGTTCTGGATCATCGTCCGCAGGATCGGCTCCGGGCGCTCCCCGTTCACGCCGGACCGCGGCCACATCCATCACCGCCTGCTCGACCTCGGCCTCTCGCACCGCCAGACGGTGCTGCTCATCTACGCGGTCTGCGTGTTCCTCGGATCGCTCGCGCTCGTCCTCTCGCTCGTCCAGCAGGTGGTGGCGTTCCTCCTGTTCCTCGTCCTCTCGGGCGTGGCCCTGTTCGTCATCACGCGGCGCTCTGTCGGGCGCACCGGGGCGGGCAGGGCGCCCGAGCCGGTCGATCCTTCGGACGAGGGCCTCGTGTAGGGGCACGCAGGATCCGGGGGTCGAGAGCGGAGCCGGTGCTAGCATCGCCACGTCGCTCGGGCCGCCCCCGATCCCGGGCGCGTGCCCGGAGCCCATGCCACTCGAGCTCATCGCCGTCCTCGTCGTGCTCGGACTCGTCGTCGCCGCAGCGGCGCTCGTCGCGTGGTGGCGTTCGCGGCGTATTGCCCGCCCCACGAGCGGAGTCCCGACCGTATCGACCGACACGAGTCGGGGCTCCGCCGAGTCGAACCCCGCCGACCGCCTGGCCGTGCTCCTCGGTGACGTCCGGTCGACCGACCGCACCGGCGAGCCCGCCGCGCCGGCCGGGCGGGCAGGGCCGCCCACGACCTCGCGACCGTGGGCCGCACCCTGGACAGGGGCCTCGCGATCGGATGCGAGTGCACCCAGGTCGGTCCTGCTCGACACCCGTGACATCGAGCTCCCGACCCACGGCCGCATGACGAACGTCGGGCTCATCGGGGACACCCCCGGACGGTCGCACGTGCCGCACGCCCGTCCGGAGGTCGGGCCGCGGCGGCGCCTGTGGAGGGACGCATCGATCGTCCTCCTCGTCGCCTGCGTCGTCCTGATCGCCGGCTTCACCCTGTCCCCCTCGATCTTCCAGGGAGGGGTCGCCGAGATCACAGCGGCCCCGAACACGCCGTGTGTCGCGTCGGGCGGCACCGCGAGCTGGACGTTCAGCGGCGTGACGTCGCAGCACGCGGTGTCCTACCGATGGACGTTCACCGGCGGTATCGCCGGCTCCTCGGCCGTGACAGTCACCAGATCGTTCCCGGGCAGCGCCTCAGGCATCACCTACACGATCACGCTCACGGTGAAGAAAGTCCGACAATGCCTCGACCAAGATCACGGTGACATGCCCGTGACGCCGACGGTCCGCCTTGAACGGCGCGCGCGCCGGCGCCTCCTCGTCGCGGGACTCCTCGCGGCGCTCCTCGTGCCCGCGGGCCCATCGCCGATGGTTCGTGGCGCGGGCGACCCACCGACGGCGAGTGGCGACGCCTACACGACGAACGAGGACACGACGCTCGTGGTGGATGCCCCGGGTGTGCTGGCCAACGACACCGACCCCGAGACGGATGCCCTGACGGCCGTTGTCGCCTCGGACGTCAGCCACGGCACCCTGAGCCTCGCGGCCGACGGGTCCTTCACGTATACCCCCGCACCGCAATTCAACGGCAGCGACACATTCACGTACCACGCGAACGACGGGACGTCCGATTCGAGCGACGTGACCGTGACGATCACGGTCGGAGCCGTCAACGACGCGCCGAGCTTCGCGAAGGGCGCCGACCAGGTCGTCCCAGAGGATGCCGGGTCGCGGAGCGTTCCGGGGTGGGCCTCTGCGTTGAGCGCCGGACCGCCCGATGAGGCCGGCCAGGCACTCTCGTTCAGCGTCACGAACGACGCGAACGGCCTGTTCGCGGGACAGCCGGCGATTGATCCGACGGGCTCGCTCACCTACGAGCCCGCTCCGAACGCAAACGGGTCCGCGACCGTCACGGCGGTCCTCCACGACGACGGCGGCACGGCCTCGGGCGGGGTCGACGCGAGCCCCGGCCAGACATTCACGATCACGGTGACCGCGGTGAACGACGCGCCGGTGCTCGACCCGGCCGCGTTCGACCCGCCGCTCACCTCGGTCGCCGAGGACGCGACCGATCCGGGGGGCGACCACGTTTCGACGATGCTCGGGGGTGCGCCGCCCGGGTACATCCAGGACGTCGATGCGGGTGCGCTGCAGGGCATCGCGCTCACGGCCGTCGACGACACGCACGGCACGTGGGGGTACCGGACGAACAACGGCTCGAGCTGGAGCGCGATCGGAGCGGTCTCGGCCGGCTCCGCGCTCCTCCTGGCGGCCAACGGCACGAACTCGGTCCGGTTCGTCCCGGCGCCGAACTTCAACGGCACGGCGTCGATCACGTTCGTGGCATGGGACCGCACGAGTGGCACGGCCGGGTCGCGGGTGGACGTCTCGGCTCGCGGCGGCACGACCGCGTTCAGCGTCGATTCTGATACGGCGTCGGTGACTGTCGCCGGGAGCCCGGACCCGCCGGTCGCGGTCGACGACGCGCACGACGTCGCGCAGGACCACGCCCTCACGGTCGCCGCGCCCGGCGTTCTCGCGAACGACAGCGACCCGGACGGCGACCCGATCACGGCCGTGAAGGCGAGCGATCCGGGACACGGCTCGCTTACGCTGAACGCCGACGGCTCGTACTCGTACACGCCGGATGCCGGGTACACGGGCCCGGACAGCTTCACGTACCACGCGAGCGACGGCACCCTCACGTCGAACGCCGCGACCGTCACGCTGACCGTCCTCGTCGACACCGCACCCGTCGCGGCCGACGACGACGTCGGATCGACCGCCGAGGACACGCCGCTCGTCGTGGCCGCGCCCGGCGTCCTCGCGAACGACTCGGACGCGGATGGCGATCCGCTCGTGGCGGCGCTCGTGGCCGGGCCCGCGCACGGGCAGGTGTCGCTCGCCGCAGGCGGCTCTTTCACGTACACGCCGAACGCAAACTACGCCGGACCCGACAGCTTCACGTATGTGGCCAGCGACGGGCTGATAGACTCGGCGCCCGCGACGGTCTCGCTCAGCGTCACCCCGGTCAACGACGCGCCGGCACCAGTCGCCGATGCGTACGCGACGGCGGAGGACACCACGCTGACCGTGCCGGCCGGAAGCGGGGTGCTCGCGAACGACGTGGACGTCGACGGGGACACCCTCACGGCCGCCAGGGCATCGGATCCGGCGCACGGATCGGTCTCCCTGGCCGCCGACGGGTCGTTCGTCTACACGCCGGCCGCCAACTACCACGGGACCGACAGCTTCTCGTACACGGCGAGCGACGGCGTCCTCGACTCGGCGCCCGTGACCGTGACGATCACGATCAGCCCGGTGAACGACCCATTCACCGCGTACAACGACATCGCGACGGTCGTGTCGGGGAGTCCGGCGACGGTGATCAACGTCCTGGCGAACGACCGCGCGTTCGACCTCGCTGACCCGGGCGAGACCCTGACGGTCGTCGCGGTGACGCAGGGGCGCCACGGCACGGTGGCGCGGACGAGCGGCGGCGGGGCGGTCACCTATCGGCCGGCCGCCGGGTTCGTCGGGGCCGATTCCTTCCGGTACACGGCGAGTGACGGCGCGCACACGTCGACCGCGACGGTCACGGTATCCGTGCCTGCTGATCGGTTCGCTCCGATCGCGAAGGCACCGGTGCAATCCCTGCCGACGCAGACGCTGGCCGCCACGACCGCGCTCGTCCGGCTCGCCTGGTCGGCGACGGACGCCGGGACCGGCGTCGCCCGCTACCAGCTCCAGGTGAGCCGCAACGGTGGCTCCTACGTCTCGATCGCCCTGTCCAGCTCCCTCGCCCGCACCACGACCCGGCCGATGGCGATCGGCTCGACGTTCCGCTTCCGCGTCAGGGCGATCGACCGGGCGGGCAACGTCGGATCATGGACGTACGGGCCGGCGTTCAAGGTCCTCCGCTACCAGGAGGACGCGGCAGGGCTGAGCGGCCCATGGTCGTACCTCTCATCGAGCCTCTACTCGGGCGGTCACGAGCGGCGGACCGGGTCCCCGGGCGCCGAGGCGACGTTCACGTTCTCGGGACGCAACGTCGGCTGGGTGACGACGCGCGGCCCCACCCGCGGTTCGGTCCGAGTCTTCCTCGACGGCTCGCTCGTCGGCACGGTCAGCCTGGCCCGGTCTACGGCCGCCTATCGCTACCTCATCCTGTCGCGCGGCTTCCCGGCGAGCGGCGCCCACACGCTCCGCCTGGTCTTCGTCGGGCCGGCCGGGCGGCTCGCCGACGTCGACGCCTTCGTGGTCCTGCGCTAGGCGCAGCTGCTATACTCCGGCGGCTTTGTCAGGGTGCCCATGACCGAGCCCGGTCAGGCGGGAGCGTATCTCGCCCTCTTCTCCGAGATCGGGTTCGTCCTCCTGGTAGCCACCCTGCTCGGTGCCCTCGGGGGATACTGGATCGACAAGCAGCTCGGGTCCCTTCCCATCCTGACGATCGTCGGCTTCCTCGCGGGAGCGGCGATCGGGGCCCGGGCGATGTACAGGCTGGTCACGAGGTTCCTCGCCCGGTTCGATTGAAGCGAACCGGCCCGGGAACGGAGCGAGGCGAGCGCGGCGATTTCGCCGCGCTCCTGTGTGTGGAGCGAGCGTGCCGAGCGACCTGAGCGCAACGACCGGCAAAACGACCGGATCGCCCGGCGCGGGCACGACACCCGCCGACGTCGCGCCGGGCGCCGCCGAGGGCGGGGCACCACGCCGGCAGACCCGCCGCAACGTCATCGCCCTCCTCGTCGCCGTCGTCGCCATCGACGTCCTCGCCTTCATCGTCATCCCTCCGTTCCCGAAGGGCGAGCCCGGGCAGCGCATCACCGGCATCGGCGACCTCATCACGGCGAACCTCGAGCTGCCTGCACCGCACGTGGTTTGGGACTTCGCGCCGTCCGATCCCGTGCCCGCCGGCGCGATCATCTTCAACCATCCGAGCATCTCCGCTCCCATCTTCACGACGTGGCTCGTCATCCTCGTCGTGCTCGTCGCCGTCTTCCTGGCGACCCGCGGCACGGCCCTCATCCCAGGCGGCCGGCAGAACATCGTCGAGTTTGCGTACGAGTCGCTCGAGAACTGGGCGATCTCCCTCGGCGGCCCGTCCGCCGCGCGGCACGTCCCCCTGTTCGCGGCCTTCTTCCTGTTCATCCTCTTCTCGAACTGGAGCGGCCTCATCCCGATCTTCGGCAAGTTCGAGGAGCTGCGGGCGCCGACGAGCGACGTGAACGTCACGATCGGGTTGGCGCTCGTCACGTTCGTCTACTTCAACTTCCAGGGGATCCGCGCGCTCGGGCTGCGCGGCTACCTGCTGAGCGGGTTCAGGCAGGGCATCGGCGCGGGGGTGATCGACCTGTTCGTCGGCCTCATCGAGCTCATGCTCGAGTTCATCAAGCCGGTCACGCTGTCGATGCGACTCTTCGGCAACATCTTCGGCGGCGAGGTCGCCCTCGGCGTCATCACGGCCCTGACGATCGCGATCATCCCCATCGGGATGCTGGCGCTCGAGCTCCTGCTGAACTTCGTCCAGGCCCTCATCTTCTCGACACTCATGCTCATGTACACGATCATCGCCGTGGAGGCACATCACACCGAGGAGCACCCGCCGGCGGACCTCGTCGACGCGCTCGATCCCTCGCACGGAGCGCCGCCGGTCGCCGCCGGAGCCCACTGAGCGGACCAGGCAACAGCAGACTCATCGGTCGCGGACACATCAGATAGGCGCTCGTCGGCGCCCAGCCAGCGTGGAGGAATGCCGGACGCGACCCGGCGACGAAGGAGGAACGATCACATGGAGCACATCGGCGCGGGACTCGCCGCCCTCGGGGTCATCGGACCGGGCATCGGCATCGGCATCCTAACCGGCCTCGCGGCGTCGGCAATCGGCCGCAACCCGGACGCGACACCGAGCATCCGGGCCCAGTTCATCCTCGGCGCGGCGTTCGCCGAGGGCCTCGGCGTCCTCGCGATCGTCGTCGCGATCCTCGCGATCGTCCTCAAGTAGCCGGCCCGCTCCGGAACGCCGACCGTGGACCTGCTTGCGATCGCCGGTGGCCTGTCCAGCGACGCGCTCGGTGCGCTCGCGGCCGAGGAGACCAGCGGCGGCCTGGCGATCAACCTGTTCTGGATCGTCGTGTCGTCGCTCAACTTCATCGTGTTCGCCGTCATCCTCAACCTGCTGTTCGGGAGCACGGTCCGCCGGATGCTCAACGAGCGACGCGAGCGGATCGAGCAGGGACTGCGCGATGCCGAGCAGGCCCGCCAGGATCGCGAGCGGGCCGAGGCCGATCGGATCGCCACGCTCCAGGAGGCCCGCCGCGAGGCGCGCGACATCCTCGATCGGGCGCAGCGGGTCGCGCAGGAGACCCGGGACGCGGACATCGCCGCGACGAAGGCCGAGCTCGAGCGGCTGCGCGAGCAGGCCGCGGCCGAGATCGAGGCCGAGAAGCAGCGTGCCGTCGGTGAGCTCCGGGCGGAGGTCGCCGACCTCGCGCTCACGGCCGCCGGCAGGGTCCTCCGCGAGGAGATGACCGGCGAGCGGCAGCGCCGGCTCGTCGAGGAGTTCCTGCGCGAGACCGGCGCACCCGGAAAGCGGAGCTGAGGACGGACCGATGCCCCGACCGACGCCCGTTGCCCGCCGCTACGCAGAGGCAGCCTTCGAGCTGGCGACGCGCGACGGGACCGTCGACCGCTGGCATGCCGACCTGCGGGCGGCGACCGAGGTGATGGCCGACGAGCGCGTCGCGCGCGTCGTCGACAGCCCTGCCGTTCCGCTCGCCGAGCGCGAGGCGGTCATCGGCCGGCTCATGGGCGACAAGGCATCGCGCCCGGCGGTCAATCTCGTCCGGATCCTGTCCCGGCGAGGCCGCATGGATGCCCTGCCGGCCGTCACGGAGCACTTCGGCCGGCTCGTCGACGAGTCGAGGGGCGTCGTCGCGGCGACCGTCACGAGCGCGGCGCCCCTGAGCGACGAGGAGCTGGACCGGGTGCGCGACCGGGTCGAGGCGATGACGAAGAGCGACGTCAGGCTGACCGCGGAGGTCGACCCCGCCCTGATCGGCGGGATCATCGTCCGGGTCGGCGACAAGATGATCGATGCAAGCGTGCGGGGTCGCCTCGAGCGGCTCCGTGAACAGCTCGTGGCGGGCGTCTAGAACCCGGGCGCACAGAACCCGGGCGTAAAGAACCAACGGGCCGCCCGACACGGAGGACCGGAGAGACCATGGCCATCCGCTCAGACGAGATCACGACCATCCTCAAGTCCGAGATCGACGCGTTCGACGCGGCGGTCGAGACCCGGAGCGTGGGCACCGTCGTCGAGGTCGGCGACGGCATCGCGCACATCTACGGCCTCGATGGGGCGCTCGCGTCCGAGCTCCTCGAGTTCCCCGGCGGCGTCCGCGGAATGGCGCTCAACCTCGAGGAGGAGACGGTCGGCGCCGTCATCCTGGGCAACGCCGAGGGCATCAAGGAGGGCGACACCGTCAAGACGACCGGCCGGGTCGTCGAGGTGCCGGTCGGCCAGGCGCTGCTCGGGCGGGTCGTGGACCCGCTCGGACGCCCGCTCGACGACAAGGGCCCGATCGCCGCGAAGCGGACGCGGCCAGTCGAGCGGATCGCGCCGGGCGTCATCGTCCGCCAGTCGGTCGACACGCCCGTGCAGACCGGCATCAAGGCGATCGACGCGCTCATCCCCATCGGACGCGGCCAGCGCGAGCTCATCATCGGCGACCGCCAGACGGGCAAGACCGCGATCGCGATCGACACGATCATCAACCAGAAGGGGAAGGGCCTCGTCTGCATCTACGTCGCAATCGGGCAGAAGCTGTCGACGGTCGCCACGACCGTGGCGATCCTCGAGCGGCACGGCGCGATGGACCACACGATCGTGGTCGTCGCCGGCGCCGAAGAGCCGGCCCCGCTCCAGTACCTCGCGCCGTACGCCGGCGTCACGATGGGCGAGGAGGTCATGGAGGAGGGCGTCCAGCTCGAGGGCGCCACCGTGAAGGACGCGCTGTGCGTGTACGACGACCTCTCGAAGCACGCCTGGGCCTACCGCGAGATGTCGCTCCTCCTCCGGCGCCCGCCCGGTCGGGAGGCGTATCCCGGCGACGTGTTCTATCTCCATAGTCGCCTGCTCGAGCGGGCGGCCCGCCTGTCCATGGCGAACGGCGGGGGATCGCTCACCGCCCTCCCGGTCATCGAGACGCAGGCCGGCGACGTGTCGGCGTACATCCCGACGAACGTCATCTCGATCACGGACGGGCAGATCTTCCTCGAGACGGACCTCTTCAACGCTGGCCAGCGACCCGCGCTCAACATCGGCATCTCCGTCAGCCGGGTGGGCTCGGCGGCGCAGATCAAGGCGATGAAGAAGGTCGCCGGGCCGCTCAAGCTCGACCTCGCCCAGTACCGCGCGCTGGCGGCGTTCGCCCAGTTCGCGAGCGACCTCGACAAGGCGACCCGCGACCAGCTCACCCGCGGCGAGAAGCTGTCGGAGGTCATCAAGCAGCCCCAGTACGAGCCGCTCTCGGTCGAGAAGCAGGTCGCGATCCTCTACACCGCGACGAAGGGCCAGCTCGACGACATCCCGACGCCCCGCGTCAAGGAGTTCGAATCCGGCCTCTACCGCTTCCTCGACACCGAACGCCCCGACATCCTCAAGGACCTCGCGGCGTCCGGCGACATGACGGATGAGAGCGCCAAGGCCCTCGACGAGGCGGTCGCGGCCTACCGCGAAGCCTTCGTCTGACGGGAGAGCCGGAACCGCATGGCAAGCCAGCGAGACATCCGGCGGCGCATCGCCGCCGTCCGGAACATCAAGCAGATCACGAGAGCGATGCAGTTCGTCGCCGCGTCGAAGCTCCGGCGCGCCCAGGACGCCACGCTCTCCGCGCGACCCTACAGCGACGCGATCGACGAGGTGATCGCCGACGTCGCCGCGGTGCTCGGCGGGGAGGCGCACCCGCTCCTCACGGCCGGGAAGGAGGGCGGCCGCCGGCTCCTCGTCCTGTTCACGACGGACCGCGGGCTGGCCGGGCCGCTGAACACGAACACGATCCGGTTCGCGGCGCGCGAGATCACCGAGCATCCCGGCGACATCGCGGTCGTGACGGTCGGGCGGAAGGGACGCGACGCGATGCGGCGGGCGCGCGTGCCGCTCGAGGCCCACTTCAGCGGCTACGGGGACCGGCCGACGTTCGCCGACATCCTGCCCCTCGCCCGGCTCATCTCCGAGGATTTCCTGTCGGGCGAGACCGCGCGCGTGGACGTCGTCTTCAGCCGCTTCGTCTCGACCCTCGTCCAGCGGCCGACGATGACGGGGCTCCTGCCGATCGAGCCGAAGGAGGACTCGCTCGTCCCGGGCAACCAGTTCATCATCGAGCCGGCGGCCGGGCAGCTCCTCGAGCAGCTCCTGCCGCGGTACATCGCGACGAGGCTCTACCAGGCCGTGCTCGAGAGCAAGGCGAGCGAGGAGTCGAGCCGGATGGTCGCGATGAAGAACGCGACCGAGAATGCCGAGGAGCTCATCGAGGACCTGACCCTGTCGTACAACAAGGTGCGCCAGGCCAACATCACCCGCGAGATGATCGAGATCGCGACCGGGGCCCAGCGAGGCTGAGGCCCGGGCCGCAGGCGCGGCCGATGCGGCCGCGCAGGCAGGGCCGAGCCCACGCGGGCCCACCCCGACCGCGTACGACACGGAGGACCGACGACCGATGGCAACCGCCACCGCACACGCGACCGGCAAGGTGATCAGGATCACCGGACCGGTCGTCGACATCGACTTCCCGGCCGGCCAGCTGCCGGAGATCCTCAACGCCGTCGAGATCGACCGCGGCGACGGGGAGCCGCTCACCGTCGAGGTCCAGCAGCACCTCGGCAACAACTGGGTGCGCACGGTGGCGATGACGACGACCGACGGCCTTCCGCGTGGCGTGTCCGCCAAGGACACCGGCGGCCCGATCAGCGTGCCGGTCGGGGAGGTGACGCTCGGCCGCGTCTTCGACGTCCTCGGCAATCCGATCGACGGCAAGGGCCCGGTCGATCGGAGCAAGACGCTGCCGATCCACCGGTCCGCGCCCGCCTTCGACCAGCAGACGACTGACGTCGAGGTCTTCGAGACGGGGCTGAAGATCATCGACCTCATCTGCCCGTTCAAGAAGGGCGGCAAGGTCGGCATCTTCGGCGGCGCCGGCGTCGGCAAGACGGTCATCATCCAGGAGCTCATTCGGAACGTCGCCCAGGAGCACGCCGGCGTGTCGGTGTTCTCCGGCGTCGGCGAGCGCAGCCGCGAGGGCAACGACCTCATCCACGAGATGACCGAGTCGGGGGTCATCGAGAAGACCGCGTTCGTCTTCGGCCAGATGAACGAGCCGCCGGGCGCCCGCCAGCGAGTGGGCCTGACCGGCCTGACGATGGCCGAGTACTTCCGCGACGAGGAGGGCCGCGACGTCCTCCTGTTCATCGACAACATCTTCCGGTTCACGCAGGCCGGCTCGGAGGTCTCCGCGCTTCTCGGCCGGATGCCGTCGGCGGTGGGCTACCAGCCGAACCTCGCGACGGAGATGGCCGCCCTCCAGGAGCGGATCACCTCGACGAAGAAGGGCTCGATCACATCGCTCCAGGCGGTGTTCGTTCCCGCGGACGACTACACGGACCCGGCGCCGGCGACGACGTTCGCCCA
>VBHW01000063.1 GCA_005881055.1 Chloroflexota bacterium | reverse complement strand
CTTTGTGCACAGACAGGCGCGCTGCGGGCGGGAGTCGGCCTCATTTCGCATCATAGTCGGCACGCTCGGGCGGCCTCTGCCCGGTTCATGCGCCCCTGCACGAGTCCACGCCCGCGCACGCCCGGCCGGAGGGTCGACGACGGGCGGTGACGGCCCTACATATCCACAGATTCGGTGAACAACTCGGATCATCTGTGGAAAACCTCGTGTCGCCGGTCGGGCGCCCTGGGGTACGATGGGCATCCGCCACACGGGCCGGCGCGCAGCCCGTCCCCACGATCGCCAGACGCGACAGTCGAGGTGTATTACCCGTGACCAATGTGATCGCGATCGCCAACCAGAAGGGGGGCGTCGGCAAGACGACGACCGCGATCAACCTGGCGGGGGCACTGGCAGAGGAAGGATTCCGCGTCCTCTGCGTCGACATGGATCCACAGGCGAATCTCACGGCCGGCCTGGGCATCAACCTGAACACCGTCGAGCGCTCGATGGCCGATGTCCTGGCTGACAGCCGCGCAACACTCGACCAGATCATCCTGCCCACGGAGACGCCGGGCATCGACGTCGCTCCGGCGAACATCGACCTCGCCGCGACGGAGGGCGAGCTGTTCACGGCGTTCGGGCGCGAGCAGACCCTGCACGATGCGCTCGAGGGCCGCCTCGACGAGCGCTACGACTTCGCGCTCATCGATTGCCCGCCGAACCTCGGGCTCCTGACGGTGAACGGGCTCGTCGCCGCGAACAGCGTCATCATCCCGGTCCAGACGCAGTACTACGCGATGAAGGGCCTGAACAACCTCGTCAAGGTCATCAACACGATCCGGACGCGCCTGAATCGCGACCTGCGGATCCTCGGGCTCCTGCCGACGTTCTACGACGGCCGGACGCTCCTCGCGCGGGACATGCTCGACGAGCTGCGCGTCGTCGGCGACCACCACGTGTTCAACAGCATCATCCGCAACACCGTCAAGCTCGGCGAGGCACCACTGGCCGGTCGCCCGATCACCGTCTACGCCGGCGCCTCCGAAGCGGCCCGGACATACCGCGAGCTCGCCCGGGAGGTGATCGACCTTGGCTAGGCCAGACTTCCGCGCTGCCGCCGCTCGGCGGCTGTCCGAGGAGCGCGAGCTCTCGCCGGCGATCATCAGCCTCCTCTCGTCGAACGGTGCGCCGCGCGAAGGGACGGTCCAGAACATCCCGCTCGACAGGATCGAGTCGAACCCCGAGCAGCCGCGCATGACGTTCGTCCAGGAGACGATCGACGAGCTGGCGGCCTCGATCCGCGAGCACGGCGTGCTCCAGCCGATCCTCGTCCGTCCGATCCGCCCCGGAACGTTCCAGCTCATCGCCGGTGAGCGTCGCTGGCGCGCGTCGCGGCAGGCCGGCCTCGACACGATCCCGGCGCTCGTCGAGGAGATCGACGACGAGACCGCCCTCGAGATCGCGATCATCGAGAACCTCCAGCGGGAGGACCTCTCGCCGCTCGACGAAGCGTCGATGTACGACCGGATGATCCATCAGCACGGATACAGCATCCGGAAGCTCGCCGAGAAGCTCGGCAAGGACAAGGGCTACCTCGAGAACCGGCTCCGGCTCGCCGATGCGCCGCCGGAGGTCCGCGAGCTGGTGTCCTTGCGCAAAGACACCCTCTCGCACGCGTACGAGCTCCTCAAGGTGCCTGATCCGAAGAAGCGCCGCCGGCTGGCCGACCAGGTGGCCCGCGGCGAGCTCTCGCTCGTCAAGCTCCGGGAGCGGATCGAGGGTCGCCGGACCAGGGTTCGGGCACCCGAGGAAGAAGAGACCTCCGACGGGCTGCTCGATGGCGGGCCGCAGGAGGCGGACGGCAACGGCGCTGTCGAAGATGCCGACGCCGCATGGATGGGCCTTCGGCGCGACCGCCCGCTCGTCGACGAGTCGCTGGTGAACGCCAAGCAGCAGCTCGCCGACGCGGTGGAGGATCTCGTCGGTGTCCTCCGGGCCCCGGCCGTCATCGACTCGATCGGTCCGGTCGACCGGGCGAACCTCGCGAAGTACCTCATGATCGCGAAGCTCAAGCTCGAGAACGCCATCGCGCTCGTCCGGGCGAACGAGGGCCGCGACTGAGAGCGTCCCTCGAAGAGAATCGAGAAGCCGGCACCGCTGGTGCCGGCTTCCGTGTACCTGGCCCGGCCCCGCCGGGTCAGTGACCGGTCGGGTTCTTCGGTGGCGTCGGAGGCGTGACCGCGGGCGGCGTGTGACGGTGGCTCGCCGCCGTCGTCTGGCCCGCGTTCTGCTTCGCGATCGACGACACGTAGGCTCCGTGGTTGTCGAAGCCGGTCGGCGTCGTCGCGTGGGCCGCCTCGGAGACGGTCTTTCCGTGGTTGTCGCTCGTTCGTCCCGACTGTCGGAGCGTCCGTCCGGACCGGGACGAGCTTCCCCGACGCCGAGGCGGCGATCCCCAGCCCCTTGGATGCCGCCGACGGCATGGACCGGTCGGCGAGCACCGCGCCGGCCGACAGGGCCAGCGCGACGAGCGCGATGAGCAGGCTTCGGATACGTCGCACGATCGGTGCACCTCCTCGTGACGCGGCACGAGCCGCGGGCGCCAGGCACGGCCCACTGGGACGGCGCCGTGAGAGGAAACGATGGACGCGGCCCGTTCGTTAGCTCTTCGGGATTAAGGATTCGTTACAGGTCGACCCGATCGGGACCGCCGCCTGGCGGGCCGGTGAGCGCCGTCAGAGGGCGCCGGCAGCCGCCAGTCCGCCGACCCATGAGGCCCCGAGGAGCGCCAGGCCGACGGCCTGCAGCTCCCAGCCGCGCTGCCGTGCATCGACCGATGGGCGAGCCCCGAGCGCGACTCCCCCGCCGAGCATGAGGAGTCCCACCCCGCTCGAAGTTCCGCCGAGGAGGGTGAACGACCCGACGGCAGCGACGCCGACGAGAACCTCGAGCGCGGCGACGAGGCGCGCCGCTCGTGGCCGACCGAGCGCCACGGCGAGGGACCGGATCCCCGATCGACCATCCCGCTCCGCGTCGGGCAGCGAGTTCGCCACCGCGAGCGCCGCCCCGGCCGGCACCGCGAGCGCCGCCGCGACGAGGAGCGCCGGAGGCGCCGTTCCCCGGACGCCCCACCACGCGAAGAGCGGCAGGAGCGGGATGCCGACCGCGAACGGCAGCCAGGACAATGCGGTGCCCTTGAGCCGGAGGTCGTACGCGAGGCCGGCAGCGGCACCCGCGGCGCCGATGGCGAGAGAGCCCGGCGACACCGACGCGGCGAGGAGGAGACCGCATCCGAGCGCCCCGGCCGCGAGGAGGTAGACGGCCGACGGGTCGGCGAGGCCGGACGGGATCGGCTTCGACGGCTTCACCGCCGCGTCGCGCTCGGCGTCGACCGCGTCGTTCGCGGCGCCGATCGCGACCTGGATCGCGAGCATCGCGAGTGCCAGCCTGAGCACGACGTCGGGCCGCCCGCCGGCCAGCGCGGCGAGGGCCGCGGTGACGAGGGCATTGAGCGTCGAGGGGAATGGATGGGCCACCCGGACGAGGCCCCAGGCCCGCCGCGCCCACCCGGCTCGGTCCCGTCCTCGAGCGCTTGTCGGTGGGCCCGGGGGGTCAGACGTAGACGAGGTCGTCGAAGTTCTCGACGAGGTACTCGATGAGCCGCTTGCGGCCGTCCGACGTCAGGGCACGGATCCCCGGGACGAGGGCATACAGCGTGATGGCGGGGACCATCAACCGGCCTTGCCGGTCGCGACCGATGCTCGCCGGCGGTCCCCCGCCCGCCGCGAACACGCGCTCGAAGCCGCGCTCGTCGAGCCGCGAGGCCTTGAGGAAATCGGCGATCACCGTGAGGACGCCCCGCCGGATCGCGACGTCGCGCATGAGCTCGGCGGCCCAGGCGTCGATCTGCTCGTCGGTCTGCTCGTCGAGCCGCGCCCGGTATTCCTTCGGGTTGCTGGCGAGCCCGGTCGTCCCCACCGCACCTCCTTCAATGTTCCGCTCGGGCAGTATCGCAGAAGCTCGGGCCGAGTTCCGTGCCGTGAATAGAACATGCGTGCTATCCATTCATTCCGGACGGCGGCCCTCCGGCCATTCGTTGAAGACCTCCGTCAGCCAGCGTCCGAACCGGCCCGGCCGGCGCGGCTTCGGGAAGTCGGCGACGAGCTCCTGGAGCGCCGAACGGGCGGCGGCGGTCAGGGCCTCGACGGCCTCGCGCGTCGGGCGCCCGCTGACCGGTAGCGGCTCGCCGATCCGGATGCGAACCCGGCGGCCGATCGTGTACCACGTGAGGCCGTTGAGGGCGACCGGGACGATCGGGACGCCGGCCCGGATGGCGAAGTACGCGGCGCCCTCGCTGAGCGGCAGGATCTCGTCCTCGCGGCTGTGGATCGTCCCCTCCCCCGCGATCGCCAGGACGCCCCCGGCGGCGAAGACCGTCTGGACCCGCCGGGTCGCGTCGAGCAGGTCGTTCTTGCCCGGCCGGTAGGGCACCGCCGTCCCGATCCAGCTCATGAGCCGGTTACGGCCGCCCGTCGACATGTCCTCTTCCTTCGGCCCGAAGAAGTAGAGCCGCGGCCGCCAGGGCATGACGGCCATGAGGACGAACGGGTCCACCCAGTTCCTGTGGCTGAAGCACAGGACGTACTGGCCGGCCGGCAGACGTTCGCGGCCCTCGACGCGGATCCGGAAGATCGAATGCGCGACGGCGGTGGCGACGAGCCGCCCGAGGCCGTAGCGGAGCGTCCTCCGGATAGGATGGACCGGCGCGCCGGGCAGGGCGGGACGGGCTGGCGCGGTCATCACGGCCTCGCTGGGCTTCCCCGGTGTCCGGCGCATGATCGCGCCGGACCATCGCCGCAGCGTCTCCCCCGCGCCGACGCTCATGCCCGGCTCGCGGACGCCCGGACCTCCCGCGCGATCGCGTCCGGGTCCAGCCCGACGATCGAATCGAGCCGCACGTCGGCGGCCTCGGCGGCGCCGGGCCCCGGCGGCACGGCCTCGTTCGGGATGAGGACGACGGTCATACCGGCCGCGCGGCCGGACAGGACCCCGTTGAGGGAATCCTCGACGACAAGCGCCTTCGCCGGGTCGACCCCCAGTCGCTCGGCTGCGAGTAGGTAGACGTCCGGCGCGGGCCTGCCGTGCGTGACCTCGTCGGACGAGGTCACGGTCTCGAACGCGTCCGCCAGGCCGGCGGCCTCCAGCGCCGCGGCGATCACCTCGCTGTGCGCCGAGGACGCGACGCCGAGCGGGTACCGGACGGCCATGCGGCGGACGGTCTCGACAGCGCCGGAGATCGTCGGCGCAGGCTCGGTCCGGAGCCGGGCGACCATCGCGTCGACGATCTCGCGCTCGATCTCCGCCTCGGTCTCGTCGATGCCGAGCCGGTCCCGCATGATCGCCGACCAGCCCGCCGAGTTCTGGCCCATGACTGCCCTCTGGTCCTCGCCGGTCCACCTGCGCCCGTGCCGCTCGGCGAACGCGATCCGGACCTCCTGCCACCAGATCTCGGTGTCGACGAGGACGCCGTCCATGTCGAAGATGACGGCCTGGAACGGGTCGCTCACGATCGCGGGGCGGACGCCTTCGCCGATGGGCCAGCGGTCCGGCGGACTCCCGCCGCACAGGTCGTCGCCCCGCGGGCCGCCCCGTCGCGACCCGCCGGGCCGGTGGAGCCTCCCCGGCCGCGGCGCGCCGGAGGATCGAACGACGGCCACGGCCTGCCGTCGACCGCCGCGAAGAGCACGTTGACGAACCGGGCGATCGCGTCGGCGTCCGCGTCGATGCCCTTCATCACCTGCCCCTCGAGCTGGAAGCTCAGCAGGCGGTGCCCCCGCTGGGACTCCACCGAGAGCTCGCTCAGCTGCACCCGCGACCAGCGGACGAGCTTGGCCGCCACCCGCGGGCCCTCCTGCGGGACGTTCACGCGGACCGCGGCGACCGCCAGGCCGGGCGGCGTCGGGGCCAGCACCGTGTAGCGCGCGGCGGGGTCGTCGCCCCAGGCGACCCAGACGTGCGGATCGTCGTCCGCGCCGAGGGTTCGCAGCACGGGCTCGATGACGTCGACGACCTTCTGGCTCATCGACTCCCGCGGCTTCGCCAGCGCGCGCCATTCGCTCAACCGCATCGATCGCCTCCGGTCATTCGGCGGGACGGTGCCGGACCTCCACCGAGGGCGGAGCGCGGCCGACGGCCCGGCCGACGACCCTGCCGACCTGGGCGGGCACGACGCCCGCGAGGCTAGCACACGTGCGGAGGGGCCCGGCGTACCCTGAGCCCATGCGCATCGACCGCGGGCTCCTCGGCTGGGGGATCGTGTTCATCCTCCTCGGCGCGGTGCCCCTCGCCGTCCAGGCCGGCCTCGTCGACAGGGACCTCGCGGTCCAGGCGTGGCGCCTGTGGCCCCTTCTCCTCGTCGGCGCCGGGATCGGGCTCATCGTCCGCGAGGGACCACTGGCGGTCGCGGGAGGGCTGGTCGTGGCGGCGACGGTCGGCCTCATGGGCGGCGGCCTGCTCGCCGGCGGGAGCGTCGACATCGGCTCGATCGCCTGCGGCGGCGGGTCGTCCGGCGGCCAGGCGTTCGACCGCGGGGGAACCCTCGGTGACCGCGCTTCCGTCTCGCTCGAGTTCCGCTGCGGCGACCTCACGGTCAACACGGCCGAGGGGTCCGGGTGGACGTCGCACGTCCTGACCGACGCCGACCGGCCACCGGAGATCGAGGCAGCATCCGATCGCCTGTCGATCTCGAGCGGCGGGAACAGCACGTTCTTCCTGCCGGGCTTCGGCAGCGGGCCCGAGCACTGGACGATCGCCCTGCCCCGGACGCCGCAGGTCGACCTCGACGTGACGATGAACGCCGGCAAGGGGACGCTCAACCTGGGCGGCGGCCGCTTCGGGAGCATCGACTCGACGGTGAACGCCGGATCGGTCCGGGTGGACCTGAGCGAGGCCACGCTCCAGGACATCGGGATCACGCTCAACGCCGGCGATCTCCGCCTCGTGCTCCCGGCCGCGTCATTCCAGGGCAGCTGGACGGTGAACGCGGGATCGGTCCGGTTCTGCGTCCCGTCGTCGGTGGGGCTGCGGCTCCAGACGAACGACAACATCACCGCGTCGTTCGACTACGGGCGCTCCGGCCTCACGCGTGATGGCTCGACGTGGACGTCGCCGAACTTCGCCACGGCGCAGACGAAGATCGAGCTGACCACCACCGCGAACGCCGGGAGCTTCTCGCTCAACCCAGCGGACGGGTGCCGCTGATGGATCGGCTGTACCGCTCGCTCGACGATCGGGTCATCGCGGGCGTTGCCGGCGGGATGGCCGAGATGTGGGACCTGGATCCGTCGCTCGTGCGCCTCGGGTGGGTCGTCCTGACGCCGCTCACGGCGGGCTTCACGATCCTGCTCTACGTCGTCCTGGCGCTCGTCGTGCCCGAGGAACCCGCGCCGGGCGTGGGATTGACGGGAACGCCGGGCGTTCCGACGCCGCCGACACCGCCTCCGGGTCCGGGCGTGGAGCCCAGGCCAGCTCCGGGCGGCGAGCCGGCGGCCGCGGGGGCGCCCACAGGGCAACCGCCGTACTTCAGGTACTCCCCCGGCTCCGACTCCTGGCGCGACCAGCGTCGCACCGAGAAGGTGCAGCGGCGGCAGGCGCGGGCGGAGTGGCGGGCCCAGCGCCGTGCCGCGCGGGGCGGCGGTCCCGACTCCGGCGCGATCGTCGGCGGGACCATCCTCGTGCTCATCGGAGCGGCCGCGCTGGCGTCCCAGGTGCTGCCCGGCTTCGACTGGGGCCGGATCTGGCCGATCGGGCTCGTGGTCATCGGCGCCCTCCTCATCGCCCGCTCCGCCTGGTGGAGTGGCCCGCGGAGGTAGCGCGCTTGCGCGCCACGGAGACCGGCGACCGGAACCGCAACTGGACAGTCAGCCAGACCGTCGACCGCCGCCCGCGGGTCCCGTAGGATGCGGCCGATGGCCGCCGTCTTCGATCCGCGCATCGCCCTCCTGTCCGGCGGGGGCGTGGCCGCCGGGCTGTGGCTGCTGTGGCGCGGCATGGGCGGGTACCGGCTCGCCGCGCAGATCGGCGGGACGGCCTCCTCGCGGATCAGCTCCGTGGCCGTCGGCGAGGCCCGCATCGCCGGCACGATCGAGCAGGCGGAGCTCGAGCTGACCTCTCCGATCCTCCGCCACCCGTGCGTGTACTTCCGCGCCACCGTCTGGGACACGAGTGGGAACGATCGCCGGACGGTCTTCAGCGACGAGCGGTCGGTCGGGTTCCGCATCCGCGACGCCTCGGGCGCGATCCGCGTCTTCCCGCGTGGCGCCCGCTGGGACGTCCCCGCGATCGACAGCGAGGGGACGGGCTTCATCGGAGGCGGGGCGATCGGGACCGACCTGCCGGTCGGGCTCGACGGCGGTGGAGGACACTCCTACGAGGAGGCGCGCCTCGAGGTCGGCGACCCCGTCACGATCATCGGCACCGTGCTTCCCTTCGACCAGCTGCCCTGGAATGACGCGGCCGGGAGCACGAGGCGGAGATCGCCGGCGTTGAGCGTGATCCCGATGTCCTGGAGCGTGGCCTCGCTCAGGTCCACCCGGACCGATCCGGCGTTCACCGTCGAGTCGATGCTCCCGAAGCGGCCGCCGCCCAGGTTGAGCGTCCCCTTGCCGGCGTTCATCGTCACGTCGAGGTCGACCTGCGGCGTCCGGGGCAGGGCGATCGTCCAGTGCTCGGGCCCGCTGCCGAAGCCCGGCAGGAAGAACGTGCTGTTCCCGCCGCTCGAGATCGACAGGCGATCGGATGCTGCCTCGATCGCCGGTGGCCGGTCGGCATCGGTCAGGACGTGCGACGTCCACCCGGACCCCTCGGCCGTGTTGACCGTGAGGTCGCCGCAGCGGAACTCGAGCGAGACGGAAGCGCGGTCACCGAGGGTTCCCCCGCGGTCGAACGCCTGGCCGCCGGACGACCCGCCGCCGCAGGCGATCGAGCCGATGTCGACGCTCCCGCCGGCGAGCAGGCCGAGACGGCGAGACGTCAGTTCGACATCGAGCCGCGCTCCCTCGTCCTCGCCGCCGGTCCCGAGGCGCCGATGCTCGTCGCGGCGGGACTCCCGGCGGCGGTCGAGTCGCGCAACAGCACCGAGTTCATCATCGGGTTGGGGGGTGCCGTCATCGCGATCGTCTCGGCGGTCGTGCTCGCGTTCGTCGTCACGGGCGGGCTGAAGTGACGCTCGACCTCCGGCTCGATCCGTTCGCCATGGCGGCGGCGTTCTCGGTCACGCTGCTGGGCCTCGTCGTCGTGTTCCTCGTCATCACCACGTACAACGACGTCATCGCGCTCATCCTGCGGATCGACAAGGCCTGGGCGAACATCGACGTCGCCCTCCGGCAGCGCCACGACGAGCTGCCGAACCTCGTCGCCGCGGTCCGCGACGTCATGGCGTTCGAGCAGGACGTCCTCGAGGAGGTCGCCCGCCGGCGCGCCGCCTACTCGCCCGAGGCGCCGATCCCCGAACAGGCGGCGACGTCCGAGGCGACGAGCTCCGCGATCCGCCAGCTGTTCGCCGTCGTCGAGCGCTACCCGGAGCTGCACAGCCACCGCAACGTCCTCGACCTGCAGGCCGAGATCGCCCGCCTCGAGGAGCTCATCGCCGACCGGCGCGAGCTCTACAACGACAGCGTGTACCGCTACAACACGCGGATTTCACAGATGCCTGGGTTGCTCGTCGCGGGCCTCTTCCGCTGGTCGCCCAGACCGTTCTTCACCGCCGACCCGGCCGACCTCGCGCGCCCGGACACGGAGCTCCGACCCGCCTAGCGGTCCGGGGAAGCGCCCTGGGCCAGGGTCCGGCGTACACTCGGCTGCGGGCCTGCCCCGTGGTCGATGAGGGACGAATCGTGCGCGCAGCCGTGCTGGAACGGCCGGGCAAACCGCTCCGGATCGAGGATCTTGCGATCGACGAGCCGCGTGCCGGCGAGGTGGCGGTCCGCCTGACGGCGAGCGGCGTGTGCCACTCGGACCTCCACGTCCGCGATGGCGAGTGGGAACGACCCGGCCCGCTCGTGCTCGGGCATGAGGGCGCGGGCGTCGTCGAGGAGGTCGGCGCCGGCGTCGCCGGGCTTTCGGTCGGGGAGCAGGTCGCACTCTCCTGGTACTACCCGTGCCTCGAATGCCGGAACTGCCAGCTCGGCCGCCAGTGGGCATGCAGCGATTCGGCGTCGCTCCGCCATCGCCTGCCGGACGGCTCGACGCGGCTCCGGCGCGCCGACGGCGGCGAGGTGCTCTCCTACCTGACGATCGGCACCTTCGCCGAGCGGACGATCGTGCCGGCAGCCGCTGCGGTCCCGATCCCCGACACGGTGCCCGCGGAGGTCGCGGCGCTCATCGGCTGCTGCGTGAGCACGGGCGTCGGCGCGGTCCTCAAGACGGCCGAGGTGCCGGCCGGGGCGTCGGTCGCGGTGTTCGGGCTCGGTGGCGTCGGCCTGTCGGTCGTCATGGGCGCGGCGATCGCGGGCGCCGGCCGGATCGTCGCGGTCGACCGGGTGCCGGACAAGCTCGACCTCGCCCGCGACCTTGGGGCGACGGACTGCGTGCTCGCGGGCGACGCGGACGCCACGATCGCGGCGGTTCGATCGGCCGCGCGCCACGGCGGACCGGAGTTCGCGTTCGAGGCGATTGGGTTGCCGGCGACGGTCGAGCAGGCGATCGCGGTGCTGCCGCCGACGGGCACGGCCGTGCTCGTCGGCCTGACGCCGTTCGGGGCACGCGCGTCGTTCGAGGTGTTCCCGTTCGTCGACGGGAGCCGGC
>VBHW01000011.1 GCA_005881055.1 Chloroflexota bacterium | reverse complement strand
TGCGCCTCGATCTGCTTCATCGTCTCGACGACCACGCTCACGACGATGAGCAGGCCGGTACCGCCGAGCCGGACGCCGGCGAGGCTGGGCACGATCGCGCCGACGACCGCCGGGGTGACCGCCACGATCCCGAGGAAGAGGGCGCCCGCGATCGTGATCCGGAAGACGACCTTGGCGAGGTAGTCCTGCGTGGGTCGCCCGGGCCTGATGCCCGGGATGAACCCGCCGTTCTTGCGTAACTGCTCGGCGGTCTCGTCGGGCTTGAACGTGAATGCGGTGTAGAAGTACGTGAAGCCGACCGTGAGCAGGAAGTAGAGGATGAGGTACGGCGCTCCCCCCTGGTCGAGGAAGGCAACGATCCCGCGCGATATCTCCGCAACGAACCCGATCGAGCTGTTCTGGAAGTAGGCGGCCAGCTGAGCCGGGAAGATGAGGATGCTCAGGGCGAAGATGATCGGGATGACTCCCGCCTGGTTCACCCGGAGTGGCAGGAACGTCGAGCCGCCCTGGTACATGCGCCGCCCGCGGACGCGGCTCGCGTACTGGATGGGGATCCGGCGCTGGCCCTCCTGGATGTAGATGATCGTGAAGACCGCCGCGATGCCGATGAGGCCGAACACGATGATCGCGGGGATGTCCGGCGACTCGAAGAAGCGGCCGATCGCGACGGGGGCGCGGCCGACGATGCCGGCGAAGATGATGAAGCTGATCCCGTTGCCGATGCCCTTCTCAGTGATGAGCTCGCCGAGCCACATGAGGAGGACCGAGCCGGCAGTCAGCGTCACGATCTGCGTGATCGACTCCCAGGACGAGAGGCTCAGCGGCGTCGTGAGCACGTTGCCCTGGTTGTTCAGGAGGGCGAGGAAGCCGTAGGCCTGCAGGAGAGCCATCGGTACGGCCAGCACGCGGGTGTACTGGTTGATCTTGTTTCGGCCGTACTCACCCTCGCGGCTCAGGGCCTGCAGCGACGGGATGACCCCGGTCATCAGCTGCATGATGATCGAGGCGTTGATGTACGGGTTCATGCCCAGGCCGACGATCGAGAACGTCGAGAGCCCGCCCCCCGAGAAGAGGTCGAGCAGCCCGAAGAGCGGGCTGCCGTTGAAGAACGCGGCGAGCTGCACCCGGTCGACGCCGGGGACCGGGACGTGGGCGAATAACCGGAAGACCACGAGTATGCCGGCGACGAAGAGGATGCGCCGGCGGATGTCGGGCGCCCGGAACGCGTTGAGCAGGGACTCGAACACGTCAGCTGTCTTCGCTGGGCGCGGTCTCGCCGGCGTCGGCCGGGGTATCGGTGGCGGTCGCCTCCGTCTCGGTGGCGCCTTCCGCCTTGCGGGAGTGCGCCGCCTTCTTCTCCGGGGCAGTCGCTTTCGCGCCCGAGGCCTTCGTGGCCTGACCGCCCGTCTTGGCCGCGGGAGCCGGGTCGGCCGCCGTGGCCGCCGGAGCCGTCGCCCCGGCAGGAGCCGGCTTGGCGGCCGGAGCCGGCTTGGCGGCCGGAGCCGGCTTGGCGGCCGTTGCCACGTTGGCAGCCGGAGCCGCCTTCGCTGTGGCGGCGCGGGCCTTCGGACTCGGGGCCGCTTCTTCAGCGGGCATCGTCTCGTCGACGGTGACCCGCGCCTCGGGCGCCGCGGGGGTCCCTTCGGTGCTGGACTCGACATCGGCGGCTGATCGGTCGGCCTGAGGGGCCTCCTCGACGCCGATGGCGGGCATCGGCCGCGTCGGTACCTCGAGGACCTGGACGGATCCGCCCGCGGCCTCGATCTTGGCCACCGCGGAGCGACTGAACGCGTCGGCGACCACGAACAGCGCCCGGTCGATCTCTCCCTGGCCGAGCACCTTCAGCGGCTTGTCGAGCGTCCGCACGAGGCCGACCGCCCGGAGGATCTCCTGGTTGACGGTGACAGGCGCGGTCGACTTCGAGGAGTCGGCCATCTTGCCGGCGCCCTTCGATCCCTTCGCCCCGGGCATCTCGCCGCCCTCGAGCGCACCGAGCTCGACGAGCGCCGCGATCCGTCCGAGATTGACGATCTCGTAGTCGAGCTTGAAGGGGTTGCGGAACCCGCGCAGCTTCGGGATGCGCTGGTGGAGCGGTGTCTGACCGCCCTCGAACCAGGGCGGGATCGAGCCGCCCGAGCGCGCCTTCTGGCCCTTCGTACCCCGCCCGGCGGTCTTGCCACGGCCGGCGGCGATGCCGCGGCCCACCCGGGTTCGGGGCGTACGGCTGCCGGGAGCCGGATGGAGGTCGTGGAGCTTCATGCCTTCTCCTCAGGCGCGGAGCGCCCCGTCTCCTTCGGCGCGGTTCGCCCGTTCGTCTCGGGGACCTCCTCCACGGACACGAGGAATCGGACCTGCCGGACCATTCCGCGCGTCGCCGGATTGTCGGGCACCTCGACGGTGTGGCCGATGCGGTGGAGCCCGAGCGCGCGCACCGTCGCCCGGTTGCGGGCGATCTGGCTGATCGTGCTCTTCGTCTGGGTGACGCGCAGGCTACCGGGCACCACTGGCCTCCGGAGTCTCCCTGCCGTTCGCCCCGCTCGGCTGCCCGGCGACGAGGCTCCGCAGCCGGACGCCGCGATGCGCGCTCAGCTCCTCCGCCGAGTGGAGCCCGCGAAGCGCCTCGATCGTGGCGCGCGTCACGTTCACGGGGTTCGTCGAGCCGTGCGTCTTCGCGAGGATGTCGCGGATCCCCGCCGCCTCGACGACGGCGCGGACGGACCCGCCGGCGATCACGCCGGTCCCCTGGGAGGCTGGCTTGAGGAGGACCTTGCTGGCGGCGTACTCCTGGCGGACCTCGTGGGGGATCGTCGTGCCGACCATCGGGATGCGGATGAGGTGCTTCTTCGCGTCCTCCACGCCCTTGCGGATCGCCTCGGGCACCTCGCCTGCCTTGCCGAGGCCCGCGCCGACGTGGCCGGCGCCGTCACCGACGACGACGATCGCGCTGAAGCTGAACCGCCGGCCGCCCTTGACGACCTTGGCGACGCGGTTGATCTGGACGACACGCTCCTCGAGCGTCAGCTTGTTGGGGTCGATCCTGGGCACGGTCTGCTCCTCCGATCAGAAGTCCAGGCCGGCTTCACGGGCGGCCTCGGCGAGCGACTTGATCCGCCCGTGGTACCTGAACCCGGCCCGATCGAAGACGACGCGCTCGATGCCGGCGGACTTCGCCCGCTCGGCCACGAGGCGACCGACCGCCCTGGCCTCGTCCGTCTTCGTCCCGGGCTTGCCCCGGAGGTCCTTCTCGACGGTCGAGGCCGCGGCGAGCGTCCGACCGGACGCGTCGTCGATGACCTGCGCATAGATGTGGTTGATGCTGCGGAAGACCGCCAGGCGCGGTCGCCCGCCGGAACCCGCCAGGGTGAGGCGGATCCGGTCGTGGCGCTTCTGTCGTGCGGCCGCGCGGCCGGCTTCCAGGGTCATCGCGAACGTTCCTCTGTGAATCCCTGTCCCACGGCTACTTCTTGCCGCCGATCTTGCCGGCCTTGCCGGCCTTGCGGCGAACGACCTCGCCGGCGTAGCGCACGCCCTTGCCCTTGTACGGCTCGGGCTTGCGCGACGCGCGGACGCGGGCGGCGATCTCGCCGACGAGCTCCTTGTCGATGCCGATGACCGTGAGCCGCGTCGGGTTCTCGAGCTCGAACGAGATGCCCGGCGGTGGCTCGATCTCGACCGGATGGCTGTAGCCGAGGTTGAGCTGGAGTCGCTCGCCGACCTTCTGAGCACGGTAGCCGACGCCGGTGATCTCGAGACCCTTGCGATAGCCGGTCGAGACGCCCGTGACCATGTTCGCCACGAGCGTGCGGGTCAGGCCGTGGAGCTGCTTGTGCTGCTTCGCCTCCGTCGGGCGCGTCACGACGACCCTGCCGTCCTCGAGGGCCACGGCCATGTCCGGGTGGAGATCGCGGTGGAGCGTCCCCTTCGGCCCTTCGACCGTGATCGAACGGCCGTCGATGGCGACGGTGACGCCGTCGGGGACGGCGATGGGCAGTCGTCCGATGCGAGACACGGCGTCTACCAGACGTACGCCAGGACTTCGCCACCGAGCTCGGCCCTGCGGGCCTGCGCGCCGGTCATGATGCCCTGGCTCGTGCTGATGATGACGATGCCCAGCCCACCGAGCACCCGCGGGATGTCCGTCTTACGGGCGTACACGCGGAGCCCAGGCTTGCTGATGCGCTTGAGCCCGGAGACGACCGGTGCCTTCCCGTCGACGTACTTGAGCGTCAGGTGCAACGCCCGGCCGGGGCCGGCCTGCTCCTCGTGGACGTCCGCGATGAAGCCCTCGTCCTTGAGGATCCGGGCGATCTCGCGCTTCGTACGCGAGGCCGGCACGACGACCTCGGCGTGCCGGGCGCGCGAGGCGTTCCGGACGCGGGTGAGCATGTCCGCGATGGGGTCGGAGATGTTCATCGTGTCTACCAGCTCGACTTCGTGACGCCGGGGAGATACCCGAGGAGGGCGCGCTCGCGGAAGCAGATGCGGCAGAGGGCGAACCGGCGCATGAACGCGCGCGGCCGGCCGCACACCGTGCAGCGGTTGTAGGTCCGCACCTTGAACTTCTGCGTTCGCTTCGCTTTCGCGATGAGTGACTTCTTGGCCATCAGTCTCCTACCCTCGCGGAGCCCGAGTCCGCCGGTTGAGCGAAGCAGATCGCCGGGCGGGCGAGCTCCGCACAAGGCGGTCCCGAGCACGTGAGCGAGCGCACTTGAGAGTCCGTGAACGAGCGCGCGGAGGTACCAACAACGTGCGGAGCCATCCGAGCGGATGAGATGCGAGCGACCATCGGCGGACTCGGGCTCATGAGGCGAAGGGCATGCCGAGGAGCTCGAGCAGGCGCTTCGACTCCTCGTCGGTCTTCGCCGTCGTCACGATGCTGACCTCCAGCCCGCGGAGACGGTCCACCTTGTCGTAATCGATCTCGGGGAAGGCGAGCTGCTCGCGGAACCCGAGTGAGAAGTTGCCGCGCCCGTCGAACGAGCGGCTGGGCACGCCGCGGAAGTCGCGGATACGCGGCAGCGCGAGGGCCGTGAGCCGCTCGAGGAAGTCCCACATCCGCTCGCCGCGGAGCGTCACCTTTGCGCCGACCGGGTTGCCCGTCCGCAGCCGGAACTGGGCAATCGAGCGCTTCGCCTTCGTGACGATCGGTCGCTGGCCGGTGATGAGCGCCAGGTCGCCCACGGCCGCGTCGATCGCCTTCGCGTTCGTCAGTGCCTCGCCGAGGCCGATGTTCACCACGATCTTCGAGACACGAGGCACCTGCATGGGATTGCCGTACTCGAACTGCTTCGAGAGGGCGGGCACCACGTCCGCCTTGTACCGCTCGCGGAGGCGCTGCGTCATGGCTTCGCCTCCAGCTGCTCGCCGCAGTTGCGGCAGACACGCACGCGTCGGCCGTTCTCGAGCGTCGCGTGGGCGATCCGCGTGGGCTGGTCACAGCGGCTGCAGATGAGCATGACCTTGCTGATCGCGAGCGGCTGCGCGATGTCGAGGATCCCGCCGTGCTGCGACGCCGGGACGCGGCCCGTCGTCATCTGGGCCGAGCTCGGCGGGCGCGGCTTCGTGTGGCGCTTCGCGATGTTCAGACCGGTGACGACGACGGACGTCTCCGCCAGCGGCGTTACGTTCCGCCATGTCTTCCGCGAGCCGAGCATGCGGCCGCGGGGATCGCGGAAGATCCGCTCCACGACGCCGCGCTTGCCGGCGTCCTTGCCGGACAGCACGACGACGGTGTCGCCCTTGCGCAGCTCGGGCACCTTCGTGATCCGGGGGGTCTCCGGGCGCACCACTAGAGCACCTCCGGCGCGAGCGACACGATCTTCATGTAGTTCTTGTCGCGCAGCTCCCGGGCGACAGGCCCGAAGATCCGGGTGCCCCGTGGGTTGCCCTGGTTGTTGATGAGCACGGCCGCGTTCTCGTCGAAGCGGATGTAGCTGCCGTCCGGGCGGCCGTACTCCTTGGCCGTCCGCACGACGACGGCGCGCACGACGTCGCCCTTCTTGACGGCCGCGTTCGGGATCGCCTGCTTGACGCTCGCGACGATGACGTCGCCCACGCCGGCCATCGTCTTCTGGGAGCGGCCTATGACGCGGATGCACTGGATGGTCCGGGCACCCGTGTTGTCAGCCACCTTGAGGCGGGACTGAGGCTGGATCATCCGGTGCTCTCCGCCGCCTCGACCGCCTTCGTCGCGTCCGCGGCGCCCTGGGCGTCCTGGGCGTCGTGCGCCTCGTGCGCCTCCTGGGCGCGATCACGACCGGGGTGGGCGGCGGCGTGGATCGCCTCGGTCGTCGCCTCCTCCTCGGAGACGAGCTCGGCCGGCGTCCCGTGGTCGCCGGCCCGCGCCACGACCGCGACGAGGCGCCAGCGCTTCGTCGCGGACAGCGGCCGGCTCTCCTCGATCCGGACGGTGTCGCCGACCCGCGCCTCGTTGTCCTCGTCGTGGGCCTTGAAACGCGTGGTCAGGCGGATGACGCGCTTGTACAGGCGGTGGCGCGCCAGCCGCTCGACGGACACGACGATCGTCTTGTCCATCTTGTCGCTGACGACGCGGCCGACCTTGATCTTCCGCTTGCCCTGCACGTGCTGGATGGTTTCGGTCATATGGCGTGATCTCCGGCGCTCAGGCGCTGCGTGCGCGCCCGGCGCGCCTTTCCATCTGGACCGTCATGATCCGGGCGATCGTCCGACGGGCCTGGGGGATGCTGCTGTAGTCCTTGAGCTGGCGGGTCGACAGGGCGAAGCGCGCCTGCCACAGCTCCTGCTTCGCGTCCCGGAACGCCGCCTCGAGCTCCACGTCCGTCAGGGCGCGCACCTTATCGATGTCCATCGCTCGCCTCCGCGACGCCTTCCCGGCCGATCACCCGCGTGGCGACCGGGAGCTTGTGACCGGCCAGGCGCATCGCCTCCACGGCCTCCTCGCGCGCGACGCCGGCCATCTCGAACAGGACGCGGCCGGGCTTCACGACGGCGACCCAGTGGTCGGGCGCGCCCTTGCCGGAGCCCATGCGAGTCTCGGCCGGCTTCTTCGTCGCGGGCTTGTCCGGGAAGATGCGGATCCAGATCTTGCCGCCGCGCTTGACGGAACGGGTCATCGCGCGCCGGGCAGCCTCGATCTGCCGGCTGGTGATCCACGCGGGCTCGAGCGTGGCCAGGCCGTAGTCGCCGAAGGCCACGGCGTTACCGCCCTTGGCGAGGCCGGACATCCGACCGCGCATGACCTTGCGGTGCTTGACCCGGCGGGGCATGAGCATCTGTCAGGCCCCCGGTGCGGCCGCAGCCGCCGGTGCGAGCTCGCGCGGCGCGCGCTCGGGCTGGACGTCGCCCCGGTAGATCCACACCTTGACGCCGATCCGGCCGTACGTGGTGTGCGCGTGGACCTGGCCGTAGCTGATGTCCGCGCGGAGCGTCCCGAGCGGGATCCGCCCCTCGCGGTCCCACTCGCGGCGACCCATCTCGGAGCCGCCGAGGCGACCGGCGACGGCGATCTTCACGCCCTTCGCGCCGGCCTTCATCGTCCGCTGGATGGCCTGCTTCATCGCCTTCTTGAAGGCGATCCGGCGGCTCAGCTGCTGGGCGATGTTCAGCGCGACGAGGTAGGCATCGAGCTCGGGCTGGCGGATCTCCTTGATCTCGAGCTTGACCTTGCGGCGCGTGAGGGCGCCGATCTGGCTGCGCAGGATCTCGACGTTCGCGCCGCCCTTGCCGATGACGATGCCCGGCTTCGCCGTGTGGATCGTGACTGTCACGTGGTTGATGCCGCGCTCGATCTCGACGCCGCTGACGCTCGCGTTGGCGAGCCGCTTCTCGACGAGCTGCCGCACGGCGATGTCCTCCTGGAGGAGGGCGGTGTATTCCTTGTCGGCGTACCACTTCGCGGACCAGGTGCGCGAGACACCCAGCCGGAAGCCGTACGGATGGACCTTGTGTCCCATGCCTCAGGCCTCCCGGTCCTCGACGACCACGGTGATGTGGGTCATCGGCTTGTGGATCGGAAACGCCCGACCCTGGGCCCGCGGCTTGTATCTCTTGATGGTGGGCCCTTCCTCGGCACGGGCGTCCACGACCACGAGGTCCTCCGCGGACAGGTTGTGGTTGTTCTCGGCGTTCGCGGTCGCGCTCTTGAGGACGGCGGCGACGTCCCGCGCTGCATGCTGGGGCATGAAGCGGAGGGCGGCCGCGGCCTCCTCCACCGGCTTGCCCCGGATCGCCTGCGTGACGAGGAGGGCCTTGCGGGTTGAGCCGCGGACGTACTTGGCGGTGGCCGATACGCGCATCAGGCGGCCTACTTCAGCGCGGTCGACCGCTCGGTGTGCTTGCCGTGCCCGCGATAGTTGCGGGTCGGGGCGAACTCACCGAGGCGGTGTCCCACCATGTTCTCGGACACGTAGACCGGGATGTGCTTGCGGCCGTTGTAGACGGCGATCGTGTGGCCGATGAAGTCGGGGAAGATGACGGACGCGCGGGACCAGGTCTTGACGACCTTCTTCTCATTGCGCTTGTTCATCTCCTCGACGCGCCCCTTCAGGCGCTCCTCGACGAACCAGCCCTTCTTAACGGATCGAGACATCGCTCCTCGTCCTCGCCCTTACTTCCGATGCCGGCTGCGGACGATGAGCCGTCCGGTGGTCTTCGCGCGACGGGTCCGGTAGCCCATCGCCGGCTTGCCCCACGGTGTCTTGGGCGGCATCCCGGTGGGGGACTTCCCCTCCCCGCCCCCGTGGGGATGGTCGCGCGGGTTCATGACGACGCCGCGGACCTCCGGCCGTTGGCCCATGTGGCGGGCGCGGCCGGCCTTCCCGAGGTTCTGGTTCTCGTGGTCGAGGTTGCTCACCTGGCCGACCGTCGCCATGCAGCGCACCGACAGCCGGCGGACCTCGCCGGAGGGCATGCGGACCTGGGCCCAGTCGCCCTCCTTGGCGAGCAGCTGGGCGGCGACGCCCGCGGAGCGGACGATCTGGCCGCCACGGCCGGGCACGAGCTCGATGTTGTGGATCGTCGTGCCGAGCGGGATATTCGCGATCGGCAGCGCGTTGCCGACGCGCGCCTCTGCGTCCTGTCCGGACACGACGACGTCGCCGACCTTGAGCCCGTGCGGCAGGAGCATGTAGCGCTTCTCGCCGTCGCGGTAGTGGAGCAGGCCGATGCGGGCCGACCGGTTCGGGTCGTACTCGATCGTCGCGAGCCGGGCGGGCACGCCCGCCTTGTCGCGCTTGAAGTCGATGCGCCGGTAGTGCTGCTTCTCCCCGCCGCCGCGATGGCGCACGGTCTGGCGGCCGGCGTTGTTCCGGCCGGCGTCCCGCTTCTGCGGCTCGAGGAGCGGCTTGTGCGGCTCGCGCGTCGTGATCTCCTCGAACGTCGAGCGCGTCATGCCGCGGAGTCCGGGCGAGGTCGGCCTGTAGCTGCGCAGCGGCATCTCAGACTCCCTCGAAGAACTCGATCTTCTGGCCGGCGGCCAGCGTGACGATGGCCTTCCGCCAGGGGGTCGTGTAGCCGACGATCCGGCCGCGCCGCGTCCCGCGGCGCTTCTCCTTCGCCTTCGTCGTGAGGACGTTGACGCCGACGACCGTCACGTTCTCCTTGCGGTAGAGCTCCTCGATCGCCGCCTTGATCTGGATCTTGTTGGCGGACGGGTGGACCTCGAACGTGTAGCGGTGGTTCGGCTCGCGGTTCGAGAGATCGATCGACTTCTCGCTGATGACCGGGCGGACGATGACCTCGTGGGCCAGGAGGGTGCTCACGCGTACACCTCCACCATGCGCGCGAGGGCCGGCTGCTCGATGAGGACGACGTCGGCCTGGAGGAGGTCGACGACGTTGAGCGAATCGGCGTGGATGACCGCGACGGTCGGCAGGTTGCGCGACGACATCTCGAGTCGCTCGTCGCGGGCCGGCGCGACGACGAGGACCCGGCCCGCCGCGTTGAGGGCGGCGAGGACGCCCGCGAGCTCGCGCGTCTTGATCGCCTCGAGGCCGAACCTGTCGATGACCTTGATCGCGTCGTCGCCGAACTTCGCGGTCAGCGCGCCGCGCAGGGCCATCCGCTTCATCTTGCGCGGCAGCCGCTGCTCGTACGAGCGCGGGTGCGGCCCGAAGATCGTGCCGCCGCCGCGATAGTGCGGTGCCCGCCGGCTGCCCTGGCGGGCGCGGCCGGTGCCCTTCTGGCGGTACGGCTTGCGGCCGCCGCCGCGGACCTCGCCGCGCGTCTTCGTGTCGGCCGTGCCGAGATGCCGGCCGGCGAGCTGGGCGGTGACGACCTGGTGGAGCACCGCCTCGTGGACCGGGGCGGCGAACAGCTCGTCGGACAGGTCGACGCTGCCGACGGAGGCACCCGTCCGGTCGTACAGGGTGGTCTGCGGCATCGTCAGGCCTTCTTCACGAGGATGAGCGCGTTCCGGGCGCCCGGAAGGGAGCCCTTCACGAGCAGGAGGTTGCGCTCGGCGTCGGCGCCGACCACCGTGACCTTCTTCGTCGTCGTGCGCTGGTCACCCATGTGGCCGGCCATGCGCATGCCCTTGTAGACGCGGCCGGGGGTCGTGCCCGGGCCGATCGAGCCCGGCTCGCGGTGATGGTCGGAGCCGTGTGTCTTCGGGCCGCGGTGGAAGTGATGGCGCTTGATGTGACCCGCGAAGCCCTTGCCCTTCGAGACGCCGCTCACGTCGACGAGGTCGCCCGCGGCGAACACGTCGGCGACCGAGAGCTGCTGGCCGAGCTCGTAGTCGTCGACGCTATCGACCCGGAACTCGCGGATCGTCGCCGGGCGCGGGGCGTCCTTGGGCAGGCCCTTCAGCTGGCCAGCCTCGGGCTTGCTCAGCCGGGCCGAGTCCTCGATGCCGAGCTGGACGGCGATGTAGCCGTCGCGCTCGGACGTGCGCAGGCGCGTGACCGTGTTGGGCTCCACGGCCAGGACGCTGACGGCGACCATCGTGCCGTCGGCCTGGAACACCTGCGTCATGCCGACCTTCCGGCCGATCAGTCCGATGCTCATGACGCGGGAGCCTTCATCGCGCGGTCTCCCGCGCTCAGGGCAAGGCGACGCCGAGCACGGGAGCGAGCGCACTCAGACGTGCGTGAGCGAGTGCGCGCAGGCGGCAACACAGCCATGGGCCGGGAGAGCGTGCGTTCGGTAATCACATCTTGATCTCGATGTCGACGCCCGCGGCAAGCGAGAGTCGCATCAGTGCGTCGACGGTCTTCGAGCTCGGGTCGAGGATGTCGACGAGGCGCTTGTGGGTACGGATCTCGAACTGCTCCCGGCTGTCCTTGTCGATGAAGGGCGAGCGGAGCACGGTGAACTTCTCGATGCGGGTCGGCAGCGGAACGGGACCGACGACGTCCGCGCCGGTCCGCTGGGCCGTCTCGACGATCTGGGCCGCCGACTGGTCCAGCAGCCGGTGGTCGTAGGCCTTGAGGCGGATCCTGATCCGCTGCTTCGGCATCGAGCTACTCGACGATGCTCGTGATCGCGCCCGCGCCGACCGTGCGGCCACCCTCGCGGATGGCGAAGCGCTGGCCGGTCTCGAGAGCGATCGGGGTGATGAGCTCGACGCTCATCTCGACGTTGTCGCCGGGCATGATCATCTCGGCGCCGGCCGGCAGGCCGATGGCGCCCGTCACGTCCGTCGTGCGCAGGTAGAACTGCGGGCGATAGCCGTTGTAGAACGGCGTGTGGCGCCCGCCCTCGTCCTTCGTGAGGACGTACACCTGGGCGCTGAACTTCGTGTGCGGCTTGATCGACGCCGCCTTGGCGAGCACCTGGCCGCGCTCGATCTCGTCGCGCTCGATGCCCCGCAGCAGGCATCCGACGTTGTCGCCGGCGCGGCCCTCGTCGAGGAGCTTCTTGAACATCTCGACGCCCGTGACGACGACCTTGCGGGTCGGCTTCACGCCCACGAGCTCGACCTCGTCGCCGACCTTGACGATGCCGCGCTCGATCCGGCCGGTCGCGACGGTCCCGCGGCCCTTGATCCCGAACACGTCCTCGACCGGCATGAGGTACGGCTTGTCGATCGCGCGCTCCGGCGTCGGGATGTACGAGTCGACCGCGTCCATGAGCTCCTGGATCGGCTTGTACGCCTCATCCGAGGGATCCTGGGGCGCCTCGAGGGCCTTCAGCGCGCTGCCGCGGATGACCGGGACGTCGTCGCCCGGGAACTGATAGCGCGACAGGAGCTCGCGGACCTCGAGCTCGACGAGGTCGAGGAGCTCGGGGTCGTCGACCGCGTCGACCTTGTTGAGGAACACGACGATGTACGGCACCTCGACCTGCCGGGCGAGCAGGATGTGCTCGCGGGTCTGGGGCATGGGGCCGTCGGTCGCCGCGACGACGAGGATCGCCCCGTCCATCTGGGCGGCGCCCGTGATCATGTTCTTGATGTAGTCCGCGTGGCCCGGGCAGTCCACGTGCGCGTAGTGGCGGTTGTCCGTCTCGTACTCGACGTGGGCGATCGCGATCGTGATCCCCCGCTCGCGCTCCTCGGGCGCATTGTCGATCGACTCGAACGCGCGGTACTCCGCCTCACCCTTCATCGAGAGGTACTTGGTGATGGCCGCCGTCAGGCTCGTCTTCCCGTGGTCGATGTGACCGATCGTTCCGACGTTGACGTGCGGCTTGGTGCGTTCGAACTTCTTCTTCGCCATCGTGGCTGCTCCCTGGCTCCTCTCCCGCGGACGGGACGGTCGTGACTAGACCTTCGACTTCTGGACGAGCTCGGAGGCGACCGACTGGGGCACCTCCGCGTAGTGACTGAATTCCATGGACGACGTCGCCCGGCCCTGGGTCATGCTCCGCAGGTCCGTGACGTAGCCGAACATCGCTGCGAGCGGGACGAACGCCCGCACCACGGTCGTCGTGCCCCGGTCCTCCGTGGCCTCCATGTGGCCGCGGCGGCTGTTGATGTCGCCGATGACGTCCCCGATGAACTCGCCGGGCATCGTCACCTCGACGCGCATGATCGGCTCGAGGATGACCGGGTCGGCCTTCGGCACCGCGTCCTTGATCGCGTACGAGCCGGCGATCTTGAACGCCATCTCCGAGCTGTCGACCTCGTGGTACGACCCGTCGTGGAGGGTCGCCCGGACGTCGACCATGGGGACGCCGCCGTACGGCCCCGTCTCGAGCGCCTCGCGCATGCCCGCGTCGACCGACTTGATGAACTCGCGCGGGATGGCCCCGCCGACGATCTTGTCGACGAACTCGTAGCCCGAGCTCTTCTCGCCCGGCTCGAGGCGGATGATCGCGTGGCCGTACTGGCCCTTGCCGCCGGTCTGCCGGACGAAGCGGCCGTTGCCTTCCGCCGCGCGGCGGATCGTCGCCCGGTAGGAGACCTCGGGCTTGCCGATGTTCGCCGCGACCTTGAACTCGCGGATCATCCGGTCGACGAGGACGTCCAGGTGGAGCTCGCCCATCCCCGCGATGAGGGTCTCGGCGGTCTCCGGGTTGGTCTTGACCCGGAACGTCGGGTCCTCCTCGGCGAGCCGCTGGAGGGCGATCGCGAGCTTGTCCTGGTCGGCCTTCGTCTTCGGCTCGATCTTCACCTCGATGACCGGCTCGGGGAACGAGATCGACTCGAGGACCACGGGGTGATCGGGGTCGGCGAGCGTGTCACCGGTGAACGTGTCCTTGAGCCCGACCGCTGCCGCGATGTCGCCCGCGTAGACCTCGTCGATCTCCTCGCGGTGGTTGGCGTGCATCTGGAGGATGCGCCCGATGCGCTCCCTGCGGCCCTTCGTCGGGTTCATGACGTACGAGCCGGCCTTGAGCGTGCCCGAGTACACCCGGAAGAACGCGAGCTTCCCGACGAACGGGTCGGCGGCGATCTTGAAGGCGAGGGCGGAGAAGGGCTCGGTGTCGTCCGGCGTGCGCAGGACCTCGGCCCCGGTGCGCGGGTCGAGCCCGATCATCGGCGGCACGTCGAGCGGCGACGGGAGATAGTCGACGACCGCGTCGAGCATCTTCTGGATGCCCTTGTTGCGGAGGGCCGAGCCGGTGAGGACCGGGATGATCTTCGTCGTGAGCGTGCCCAGCCGCAGCCCGCGCTTGATCTCGGCGACGGTGAGCTCGTCGCCCTCGAGGTACTTGTGGGTGAGCTCGTCGTCCATGAGGGCGACCGCCTCGAGCATGGCGTGGCGGTGCTTCTCGGCCTCCTCGCGGAGGTCGGCCGGGATCTCGCCGACCTCGACCTTGCTGCCGAGGTCGTCGCTGTACGTGATGGCCTTCATCTCGACGAGGTCGACGACGCCCTTGAACGAGTCCTCGCGCCCGATCGGGATCTGGATCGGCACGGCGTTCGCGCCAAGGCGGTCCTTGATCGACTCGACGCCGCGCCAGAAGTCGGCCCCGGTGCGATCCAGCTGGTTGATGAAGCAGAAGCGTGGCACGCCGTAGCGGTCGGCCTGCCGCCAGACCGTCTCGGACTGGGGCTCGACGCCGGCGACGCCGTCGAAGACGACGACGGCGCCATCGAGGACGCGCAGGCTCCGTTCGACCTCGACGGTGAAGTCCACGTGCCCGGGCGTATCGATGATGTTGATGCGATGGTCGCCCCAGAACGCGGTCGTGGCGGCCGCGGTGATCGTGATCCCGCGCTCCTGCTCCTGGGGCATCCAGTCCATGGTGGCCGCGCCCTCATGGACCTCACCGAGCTTGTAGATCTTCTTCGTGTAGAAGAGGATCCGCTCGGTCACGGTCGTCTTGCCCGCGTCGATATGCGCGATGATTCCGATGTTCCGCGTCCTGGCGAGCGGAACCTGTCGTGCCACGGTGTTCTTGCGCTCCGCTGTGATGCTCACCACTTGAAGTGACTGAAGGCCTTGTTGGCCTCCGCCATCTTGTGCGTGTCCTCGCGCCGCTTGACCGCGGCTCCGAGGCCGTTCATGGCGTCCACGAATTCGGCCGCCAGCTTCTCGCTCATGCTCTTGCCGCTGCGCTTGCGCGCGGCCTGGACGAGCCAGCGCACGCCGAGCGAGAGGCGTCGATCGCCACGGATCTCCACGGGGACCTGGTACGTGGCGCCGCCCACGCGGCGGGGCTTGACCTCGATGATCGGCGTCGCGTTGCGCAGCGCCGCCTCGAGGACCTCGAGGCCCGGCCGCCTGGCCTGCGCCTCCGCGCGCGCGAGCGCCTCACGGAGGATCCGGTCCGAGAGGTTGCGCTTGCCGTTCGTCATGAGCTTCGCGGTGAAGCGCGCCGTCGTGCGGTTGGCCGGGACCGTCTGGTACTTCGTCTTGCGGGCGACATTGACGCGGCGGGGCATCAGGCGCGCCCTCCGGGCCCGCTCGCGGACTTGGCGCCGTACTTGCTGCGGCCCTGGCGGCGGTCACGGACGCCCGCGGCATCGAGCGTGCCCCGGATGATGTGGTACTTGACCGAGGGCAGGTCCTTGACCTTGCCGCCCCGGACGAGCACGACCGAGTGCTCCTGGAGGTTGTGGCCAATCCCCGGAATGTAGGCGGTGACCTCCATCTGGTTCGTCAGCCGGACGCGGGCGATCTTGCGCAGCGCGGAGTTCGGCTTCTTCGGCGTCATCGTGCGCACCTGGAGGCAGACGCCGCGCTTCTGCGGGGCGCCCGGGATGGGCTCCTGGCGTTGCCTCAGGCTGTTCCAGTTCTTGCGCATGGCGGGCGCCTTGACCTTGGAGATCTTGCGCTTGCGACCATGGCGCACGAGCTGGGAGATGGTCGGCACGGAGACGCTGTTCCTTTCAGGTTCTGGTTGGTGGCGGCCGGGCAGCCGATCGGTCATCGCCGACCGCCCGAGATCGCGCGGCCGATGGATGACGCTTCTGGGGTGACGCTGCCGCCGTGACGTCCTCGGGGCCCGTCGACGGGCACGTCGACTGCGGGCCTCTCGAGGCCACGAGCGCGGAGTGTAGCAGCGGCTTCGAACGAGTGTCAAACGTGGACGAGCACGCCAGAGCCTGCCGAATCAGGCCGCCAAATCAGCGCCGGAGGCGGCGTGGCGGGGACGCGTCGGCGCCCCGCCACGGGATGCTCAGCCGGGGTCCGAGGGCTCCCGGCGTCGCGCGGTCGTGCCAGTCTTGGGCGGTGCCTCCTCGGTGGCCGTCGCCGTGCCGCCGCCCGACTTGGCGGCGGACGCCTTGGCGGCGGGCGCCTCGGTGGCGGACCTCTCGGTCGCCTTCGCCTCGGCAGCCGGCGGGCCGGCCTTCACCGGGGCACCGCCGGCTGACGCGCCTTCGGCAGGCGCTCCACCGCCGGCGACGCCCTTGCCGTTGGCTTCCCCGCCCTCGCCGTCGCCGACGAGGAACGGGTTGATCTCGTCCGACTCGTCCTCGTCGCCGTCGGCCGCGCCGGCGGCGAGCAGGGAGGCGAGCCCGGCCGTCTCCTCGTCGCCCGTGCGCGGGCCTTCCTCGAGGAACGGGTTGAACTCGGCCTCCTCGGTCGCGAGCCCTTCGAGCGACTCGCCGGCCAGCGCCTCGAGGGCGGCCCGCCGGCGGCGCTCCGCGGCCGCCGCGAGGTTCGCCGGCGCTCCGGTGCCGGCTGGGATGAGCTTCCCGATGATGACGTTCTCCTTGAGGCCGATGAGGTGGTCGCGGGAGCCGTTGATCGCGGCCTCCGTGAGCACCCGGGTCGTCTCCTGGAAGGACGCCGCCGCGAGGAAGCTCGACGTGTTCAGGGACGCCTTCGTCACCCCGAGGAGGACCGTCTGGGCCGTGGCGGGCTCGCCGCCCTCGGCCAGCACGCGGTTGTTCTCCTCCTCGAAGTCGAGGCGGTCGATGAGCTCGGTCGGCAGCAGGTCGACGTCGCCCGGCTGGTCGATGCGGACCTTGCGCAACATCTGCCGGACGATGATCTCGATGTGCTTGTCGTTGATCGTGACGCCCTGGCTCCGGTAGACCTTCTGGACCTCCTTGACGAGGTATCGCTGGACGCTGTCCTTGCCCCTCGTCTCGAGGTACTCCTGCGGGTTGATGGGGCCGTCCGTGATCGGGTCGCCCGCGCGGATCTCCTGGCCGTTGTCGACGAGGAGCTTCGCGTTGTGGGGGATGGGGTACTCGCGCTCGACGACGTCCTCGGCCCGGACGACCAGGCCGTCGTCGGTCTTCACGAGGAAGCCCTTGACCGGCGCGGTCACGTCGCGGGCGCCATCGCCGTTGACACGGGTGATGATTTTGTCTTCCTCGACCGCGTCGCCGGGGGCGGCGAGCAGCTCCGCGCCCTTGGGGATGGCCAGTGAGGTGTCGTAGCTCTCGACGCTCTTGACCTTGACCTTCGTGCCGCCCTCGCTGCGGAGGATCTCGACGATCCCGTCGATGTGGCTGATCTCCGCCTTGCCCTTCGGCACGCGGGCCTCGAACAGCTCCTCGACGCGCGGCAGGCCGGCGGTGATGTCGAGTCCGGCGACGCCGCCGGTGTGGAACGTCCGCATCGTCAGCTGGGTGCCCGGCTCGCCGATCGACTGGGCGGCGATGATCCCGACGGCCTCGCCGGGGCCGACGAGCTCGCCGGTGGCGAGGTTGCGGCCGTAGCACGAGCGGCACACGCCGTAGCGCGCCTCGCACGTGAGCGGCGAGCGGACGAGAACCTCGTCCACGCCGGCCTCGTCGATCGCGCGGGCGATCTCCTCGGTGATCTCCTGGTTCCGCTCGACGAGCGTCGTCGCGGTCTTGCCCTTGCCGGTCGTGAGCGACGCCGCGGAGAGGCGGCCGACGAGCCGGCGCTGGAACGCGCCCTCCTCGTCGCTCGACTCGGCGCGGGTGATCCAGCTGCCCTCTTCGGTGCCGCAGTCGTCGTCACGGGTGATGACGTCCTGCGCCACGTCGACGAGGCGCCGCGTCAGATAGCCCGAGTCGGCCGTCCGGAGCGCGGTGTCGGCGAGGCCCTTGCGGGCGCCGTGGGTCGAGATGAAGTACTCGAGGACCGTCATCCCCTCCCGGAAGTTGCTCCGGACCGGAACGTCGATGATCCGGCCCGCGGGATCGGCCATGAGGCCGCGCATGGCCCCGAGCTGGCCGATGTTGCCCTTGTTTCCCCGGGCGCCGGAGCTCGTCATCATCGTGACCGGACCGAACGGATCGGGGTCGACCATCTGGTCGGCCATCTCCTTCGTCGTGTCCTGCCAGACGCCGACGACCTGCTCGTAGCGCTCCTCCTCGGTGATGAGGCCGCGCTGGAACTGGCGGTCGATCTGGGCGACGCCCTCGTCGGCCTTCGAGAGGAGCTTGGCCTTGTCCGGCGTCGTCGGGATGTCGCTGACGGCGATCGTCAGGCCGCCTCGCGTGGCGAACTCGAAGCCGACGCTCTTGATGCCGTCGACGAGATGGGCGGTCTCCTCCGGTCCGAGCAGCCGGTAGCACTCGTCGACGAGGACCTTGAGCTCGGCCCGGCGCATGATCCGGTTCGTGAACCGGAGCGGATCGGGCAGGATCTGGTTGAAGATGACGCGCCCGACGGTCGTCCGCATCCGCTCGGTGTGCAGCCCACCCGCCTCCGCGTCCCAGGACTGTACTTCGACCTCGATCGGCTGATGGAGGCTGACCGTCCGCAGCTGATAGGCGCGGATGGTCTCGTCCTCGTCGGAGAAGAGGCGCGGCTTGCCGTCGGCCCGCTCGGGCACCTCGAGGGTCAGGTAGTAGCACCCGAGGACCATGTCCTGGGTGGGCGCCACGACCGGGCTGCCGTCGGCCGGCGAGAGGAGGTTGGCGGTCGAGAGCATCATCTCGCGCGCCTCTTCCTGGGCGGCCGAGGAGAGCGGCACATGGACCGCCATCTGGTCGCCGTCGAAGTCGGCGTTGAACGCCGTGCAGACGAGCGGATGGATCTGGATCGCCGAGCCCTCGACGAGCACGGGCATGAACGCCTGGATCCCGAGCCGGTGGAGCGTGGGCGCGCGGTTAAGCAGGACCGGATGGTCCTTGATGACCTCCTCGAGGACGTCCCAGACCTCCGGCCGGACGCGCTCGACGATGCGCTTCGCGCTCTTGATGTTGTGGGCGAAGCCCTTCTCGACGAGCTGGCGCATGACGAACGGCTTGAACAGCTCGAGCGCCATCTTCTTCGGCAGGCCGCACTGGTGGAGCTTGAGCTCCGGGCCGACGACGATGACCGAGCGCCCGGAGTAGTCGACGCGCTTGCCGAGCAGGTTCTGGCGGAACCGGCCCTGCTTGCCCTTGAGCATGTCCGAGAGGCTCTTGAGGCGGTGGTTGCCGGTGCCCGCGATCGCGCGGCCGCGGCGTCCGTTGTCGATGAGCGCGTCGCACGCCTCCTGGAGCATCCGCTTCTCGTTGCGGATGATGATCTCGGGGGCGCCGAGCTCGAGAAGCCGCTTGAGGCGGTTGTTCCGGTT
>VBHW01000074.1 GCA_005881055.1 Chloroflexota bacterium | reverse complement strand
GACGCTCGAATATCGACGCTCCTGGTGGACACTGGATATGGCTCGGGGGCGTCGACCCCGGAGGACTTCGCGCGCACGGTCGGTCGGCCAGCTCGGACCATCGTCCGGATCGAATCGGTCGCCGAACGTTGCATTGCGGCAGCGCGGGGGCGGTCTCTCACGCTGCTCGCATTTACCGGAGCCCTGCTCGAGGAGCTCGATCGCGCCGTGGTGGCGGGTGCGGTCGGGTTCAAGAGCATCGCCGCCTATCGTGCTGGGCTCTACCTGCCCGAGCCATCCGCGCCGAAGGTCGCCGGTGCGATGCGCCGGCTCGATCGAGGAACGCAGGCTCGCCGCCTTGACGATCCCGTTCTCGTCGCCCATGTCGTCTGGACGGCGGCCCGGCTCGGCGCCACCCGAGGAGTGCCGCTCCAGTTCCACGTCGGCTTCGGTGACGAGGACGTCCATCTGCCGGCTGCCGATCCGTCGCTCCTGCGGCCGCTCCTCCGCGAGCCCTCCACCGAGGAGTGCCGGATCGTCCTGCTGCACAACCATCCATTCATCGACCAGGCCGCCTATCTCGCGAGCGTGTTCCCGCAGGTCCACGTGGACCTGTCACTGACCATCCCGCTCCTCGGAGGGGCGGGCGCCGAGCGGGCGATCGCATCGGCGCTCGCCCTGTGTCCGACGACCAAGCTGCTCGCCGGCTCGGACGGTCATTCATACCCCGAGATGCACTGGCGGGGGATGCGTCTCTGGCGCGAGGCGCTTGGACGCGTGCTCGCGGCCGAGGTGGCGGCCGGTCGGATGGACGAGGCCGAGGTCGAGCCGATCGCTCGAGGAATCCTGGCCGCCAACAGCGAACGCGTGTACCGGCTCGGCGGCGAGGCCCTCCCCAGCTAATCCGACGCGGGCATCGGCGCTTCTGCCGCCGGCGGCGCCGCCTCGACTGCGAAGCTGAGGACATGCGCCTGCCCTTGGCCGGTGTTGGTTATCCGAATTGTCGAGCCGACCCGCACCATCGTCGCCCCGCCAGGAACGATCCGGGACGTCCCGTCAGCCGAATCGACGCGAACTTCCCCCTCGAGAGCCAGGAGGACGAGGGCTCCGATCGAGCCCACTTCGATTGGTTCCGCTAACGGCGCCAGCGTGATCTCCCGCAACGTCTCCACATAGGGGCCCGGTGGCAGCGCGCCAAGGTCGGGCGATTCGTAGATTCGAGAAGACGTCGGCAGCGGCATCGCAGCGCCCCGTGCGGAAGCTGGTCTGACGGACACGAAGAGCCAGTCGTTCGACCAGGGGTTCCACACGCCAAGGACGCTCGCCGCGATCAACACCACCAACGCCATCGGAGCGAGGCGGGCTGCACGGCGCCACCGCACAAGAAGGGCCAGGCACATGACGACTGCCGCCGCGACGATCAGGACCGCGACGATGGCGGCCGGAATGCGATCGGCATTGACGTGCGCGTGCCGCGCCTGCGTGCCCATGAAGCCGCCTTCGCCGGGACCAACACCTATCGCCGTGCCACCACCGAAGTCCAGCGTTTCGACTCCCCGGCGACCGTAGGCGAAGCCCGCGACGTGCGCGTGCGGACCCAGCGTCGCTCCCGGTGCCTGGACCATGTCGATGACGCTCACGAAGCTGGCGCCCTGCGGAAGGGCTTCCACGGGACCGGTGGCAAGGGTCGTCGTGGTGGTTGGAGACGCACCCGCCGGAGCAACGCGCTGGCTGGCGATCACGGCGACCGATGCGAGCACCGCCACCACGGCCACCCGGCCGGCGAGGACGAGCGCGCGGCGACGTTCGGCGCCGTCCAGGTCGCGCGACCAGTCCGAGAGCTGGGATGTGCCGCCCAGCACGGCCCCGAAGATGACCCATGCGACGAGGGCCGCTGCGGGAGCGGCCGGTCCGAGATGGAGCATCATGAACGAGCCCACCATCGGGTCCGGAGGCGTCGCTGGTGCCCCCGCCGGGGCCTGGGCCGTCGGCAGTGCGAGCCCCAGGAGCGGCATGACGATCGCCCCGGCGATGAGCCAGCAGACGACGCCATAGACGATGCCCGATGCTACGCTCGGCCGAATTCGGCCCCTGCCAGTGACCACGACATAGAGCAACGCCGCGGCCGTCAGACCGATGAGCAACACGCCCCAGCCGAGCCGGAAGCCCGGGTCCTCACGGGGAGCGAGGACGCGGTTGAACATCGACGCCGTGGCCAGCGTCGGAAACCCCAACGACGGGGAGACCGTCAACCAGCCGAGCCAGGATGTTATCCCGGCTGCGATCCCGGCGATCCCGGCCAGCGTGCCCAACAACCGTCCCACGGCCCCATCTTTGCGCATGGGGTCAACGGAAGATGCCGATCTCGTTCCGATGAGCCGGCGGTGGCGCGCCATCCTCAGGGGCGAGTCGCCGCTTGCGTTCGCCGAACGGCTTGGCCGCCGCATCTTCTACCTGGTCCCGAGCGAGCGGCGCTGCAAGTTCTGCAATGCGCCGTTCCGTGGCGGACTCCTCGGGCGGCTCGGGTACACGCCCTCGCGCAAGAACCCCAGTCTCTGCGAGCGCTGCATCGAGCGAGCCCCTGAAGGTGGCGCCCTCGTTCCGGTCAGCGTGCTGTTCGCGGACGTTCGCGGGTATACCACGATAGCGGAGCGACTCACGAGCGTGGAGACCACTGCCCTCCTGCACCGCTTCTACCAGACCGCATCGGTTGCTCTCCTGGCTCACGATGCGATCCTCGGCCAGATCGCCGGCGACGAGGTGATGGCGATCTTCGTGCCGGGCCTGGCAGGGTCCCGCTACCCACATCGAGCCGTCGATTCGGCCGCAGCGTTCCTGCGGGGCATCGGATACGGATCGGACGAGGGCCCCTGGCTGGAGGTCGGCGTCGGCATCTGCACCGGCGAGGAGTACGTCGGCAACGTCGGCGGCGGAGGGTTCAAGGACTTCACCGCGATCGGCGACATCACCAACACGGCCGCCCGTCTGCAGGCATCTGCGGCGGGCGGGGAGATCGTCATGTGCGGGACGACGTACGCGGCCATGGCGGGCGCGTATGGGACGATCGATCCTCGAGACCTCCAGCTCAAGGGCAAGAACGCGGCTGTCCGTTCGTTTCGGATCCGCGTCCAGTGACCGTCACCGGGCACGGGAAAGCCTGGTCAGAACAAGACGTCTGACCAGGCTCCCCTGGCATGCCGTCGTTGGCCGTCGTTACTTGACGGTCACCGTGAAGCATCCCGTCCGCAGGTCGGTCGTCGGCGCCGTCACGCTGTCGACGAGCCGGAACTCGACGTCGAACACCGTGCCATCTGCGAGCGTGGGCAGATCGAAGGCGAAATGCGCGCTCCCCGCTCCGTCGGAGTCGGTCGTCAGAGTCTTGAAATCGCCGGCCAGTGGCCGGGGGAACGTGACGAATGCGGGCGCCGGGGGGAAGCCGGCACTGTTCGGCTGCTCCCAGGGCCAGAGACCGTTCGCGCGCTGGCAGATTCCGTCGCTGCCGAGCGGACGGCCAACCTCCGGAGCGCGCTGGATGTAGAGGGTCGTGCTGGGTGCCGTGCCGTGCACGTTGACGGTGATCTCCATCGAATCGCCGACCGTGCCTGCCGTCGTTGTGACGTTCACGATCCCCGTGCCCTGTCCCATGACGGCAGAGAGTGATCGCCCATGCGTGCCGTCGGCCTGGACAGGACCAGCTGCAATCAGGCACGCCGTGAGGGCTGTGAGCAGAACGTTACGCAGTTTCATTGTCGTCTCCCTTCACTACTGCCGACCCGAGCCAGGGCTCGAGATTCGCAGCCTTCGATGCTGAGCTGAAGATGTAGGCCGTCCTGGTGGGCGGTCTGGAGACCGATCGGTATGCCGCACACCATCGCGATCGGCGTCCACCCGTGCTGTGCCACACGAGACAGTTCAGGTGTCGGGCTCGAACGAATCTCGTGCGTAGGCAGAGCGACAGCCTGGATGGCAGCTCGGTGATACCTCCCCGCCCACGGGAGGGTGAGAGTTCATGGGATCAGGTTGGTGGGAGGGGTCGATGGAACCCTTGACCCGAACGCTTGGAACCGAGCCCGTTACAGAGGCACTCCGGCAGTGCAGCCTGTTCGCGCACGCGGACGGGCCCACGCTGGAGACGGTGGCTCGAACGCTCCGACGCCGCCGGTTCAAGCGCAACGGCGTGATCTTTCACCAGGGAGATCCCGGCGACTCGCTGTTCATCGTCGAGTCCGGCAGGGTCAAGGTGGTCGTCCTGTCATCGGAGGGCGCCGAGGACGCGATCATCGCCACCCTTGGCCCGGGCATGTTCTTCGGTGAGCTGGCGCTCCTGGATGGAGCGGCCCATTCGGCCAGCGCGATTGCCGTCGAGCCCAGCGAGACCCTCATCCTCGACCGGGAGTCGTTCGATCGCCTGATGGACTCCCAGCCGGGGTTCCGTCGCGCGATCCTGGCCGCCCTGGCGATGGAGCTCCGGCGCCTGACGGCTCACGTCGAGGAGCTCCAGTTCCTCGATCTCCTCGGTCGCCTGGCGATGCGCATCGTGCGAATGGCCGAGGAGGCCGAGCCCGACACCCGCCGCGACGTGCGTCTCGCCTGGCCGTTCAACCAGTCCGAAGTGGCCGGGATGATCGGTGGCGCACGCCCGTCGATCAACCGGCTCCTTCAGGGCCTCATCGCGGACGGGCTGATCAGGTTCGAGGGCGAGGTGCTCGTGATCCCCGACCTCGACGCCCTGGCGCTCACGGCCTCGAGATGACGAGCGCCTCCGAGGCCGGTCGTGGATCGTTCGAGGGAAGCTGGGCCGGTTACGAGCGACGATCGGATGGCGACCGGGGCGTAGACTCAGGGCACGGCTCGACATCCCCGAGCGTGGCGCCCCAGGAGGACTCCTCGATGGACGACGATCAGACAAAGCCGAACTCGGAAGCTGCCGAGACCGACATGCACATCGCGATCAATACCTATGAGACTGCTGCGAACCTGCGCAAGATTGGGCTCGACGGAGCGGCGGACGAACTCGAGAAGGCTGGCGCCGCGGCTGCTCAGCAGGCACGACAAGAGGGTTGGCACGAGCAGCCGCAACCGAAGCCCGACCTGCCACCAGGCTGGGAGCAGGAAGGGAGTGGCCCACCCCACCCGGCGACCACGATGGGCGTCCCAAGCAGCGGTGGTCCAGGCGGACCGTCCGAGCCGCCCGAGTGGCCGGACTACCATGAGCCGCTCGAGCCCTACAGGCCGGAGATCGAGATCGAGCCGCCCGTTATCGACTAGGTGCGGCCTATCTCCTCGTCACCCTGGCTTTCGGCTTCTCAGTCGGCCAGGCCGAGGCGGACGGCGACGGCCGCGGCTTCCGTGCGGCTGGTGACGCCGAGCTTCCCGAGGATATTGGAGACATGGACGCCGGCCGTGCTCTCGCTGATGAACAGCGTTTCCGCAATCCGCTTGTTCGTATGCCCCGCGGCGACGAGCGCGAGGACTTCCCGCTCGCGTGAGGTGAGGCCGAACGGATCCGCCGGGGGCGTCTCCTGCGCCTTCGCCTCCGGTCCAACCTTCGCCTCGAGCGTCAGCCGGGCCCGCCTTGCCAGCCCATCGATATCGTCCCGCAGCGGCGCCGCGCCCAACCCGTCGGCGATCCCCCGGGCCTCTGCAAGCACCTTCGCTGCCTCGGACCGGGAGCCGGCCGCTAGCAGCGCCTC
>VBHW01000073.1:7640-10202 GCA_005881055.1 Chloroflexota bacterium | reverse complement strand
ACCGACGAGCCCGTGTATGCCCCGGCGGGCATACATCTCAATTCGCAGTGGTGTCGGGTGATCGACCGCGACGCGCTCCGCGACCGACTCGGCCACGTCACCCTCCTCGATGCCCGCGCAGGCGAGCGATACCGGGGCGAGGTCGAGCCGATCGACCCGGTCGCCGGGCACATCCCCACCGCGCTGAGTGCACCGACGGCGGGGAACCTCGGTCCGGACGGTCGATTCCTCGACGCGAAGGGCCTCGTCCGCTGGTTCCGGTCACTCGGCGCGGATCGAGGCGAGGTCGTCACGGCGTGCGGGAGCGGGGTCGCGGCGTGCCACAACGCGCTCGCGATGCGGGTCGCCGGCCTGCCGGACCCGATCCTCTACGCCGGGTCGTACAGCGACTGGAGCACGGCGGGCTACCCGATCGCGACCGGCCCCGAGCCGGGGGCGCCTCCGGAACCTGGCTGACGGCGAGGCCCGCCCGTCAGCGTCAGCGCGGCGGCAGTGCCCCCGCGACGATGAAGCACGTCACAGCGGAGATCGCTCCGAGGACGAGGAGTCGCCGGCCCAGCCACCGGGCAAGGTCGGGCACCAGGAAGCCGTCGAGCGAGGGACCGAGCGCCTCGCGCGCGCCAAGGAGCGGCGGCAGGAAGTCCAGTCGGGCGGCGGCCAGCTGCCGTGCCTCCTCGACGGCGAGGATCGCCTTTGCTGTTTGGCGGTCGCCTGCCGGGAGGTCATCGATCGCCCGACGGACAGGTCCGAGGTCCCCGTCGGCCGTGGCGACGAAGTCGACGAACGCCAGCTCGACCTCGCGCTCGAAGCGTTCCCATTGGCTTCCGGCCGGAAGGCCGACGCCGACGCGTCTCGCCGCGTCGAGCTCGCCGATCCAGACGAGCAGCTCCACGCGCGAGAGGTCGGCCGGACCGCCGGTTGCCGGGTGCGCCTCGAGCCAGGCTCGAGCCCGTGCGGGCGTGCCAGGCACCTCGTCGCCGGTCAGCTCGCGCCAATGCAGCCACGAAAGGCGGCCGACCCAGCGGTACGCCTCGAAGGCCCGCGCGACCTGTCTCGGCCGGAACACCGCCGTCAGGCCGAAGGCGATGACCGCGAACAGGGCCGCGGAGACGATGAGCGCAGCCGCCACGACCGGCCAGCCCGGGCGCGCGAGTGCCACCGCCGACCCGATGACCGCAACGACGCTGACCGCCAGGACGCCGGCGATCGTAGCGCGGCGTGCCTCGAGCCGCTCGAATCCCCGGAGGAGCGCGAACTGGCGCCTCATGGCCGCAGGCTCCGTTGCCCGCACCCCGAATCGACGCCGTACCAGCGGCCTCTGACGGTTCAGCCCCGACCCTCCCCTGCTCGCCCGCAGGGTAGCGTGCCGCGCAACGACCGGATGAGCGCAGGCTGTCAGCATCGCCGCGTGCCCAGTCGGCAATCCCGCCCCAACCTCGGATCGGATCGTGCGCGACGCCTGATCTTCGAGCTGGGCCGCGAGATCCAGGAGGCTCGGCTCGGGAGCGGACTGAGCCAATCCACAGTGGCGGCGGCGGTCGGCCTCTCACGGAGCACAGTCAGCCGGATCGAGCGCGGCGGCATCCGCGGGGTCTCGATCTGGCAGGTTGCCCGGATCCTCGCCGTCCTCGGCCACGACTTGTCGGCGCGGGCCTATTCGTCGGGTCAACCGATCCGGGACGCGGGCCAGGCACGACTGCTCGCGCGACTGCGCGCACGCGTCAGCCCGGACTCAGCGTGGCGCTTCGAGGTGCCGGTCTCCGCGTCCGACGGCAGGGCCTGGGATGCCGTCCTGTCGTTGGGGACGCTCCGCATCGCCGTCGAGGCGGAAACGCACCCGCGGGATCTGCAGGCGCTCCAACGGCGCATCGAGCTGAAGCTGCGCGACAGCGGCCTCAAGCGGGTCGCCCTGCTCTTGGCGGACACGAGGCACAACCGCGCGCTGCTGCTGCGGTACGGGCCCGATCTGCGGGTGAACTTCCCCATCTCCCACGCGGTCGGGCTGGCGTCGCTGAGGCGCGGTGTGGACCCCGGCGGGAACGTGCTCCTGGTCCTGTGACCTCGCGCATGCCCGTCGGCGTGCGCGTGGTGCACGCTACGACCGGCCGACGGCCGCCGCATGCCTCAAACGAGCGATTCCGCGGTCACATGTTGCGCGCGGCGCTTCAAACGACCGGTACCGACGACCACGGGCGCGGATTCGCAATGCGCGTCGGTCACAACGTGCACTGGGTGCACGCCCCGTGGCGCGCGCGGGCGCCGGCCCTTCCTACTCCAGGTAGTCCTTGAGCTTGCGCGAGCGCGACGGGTGGCGGAGCTTGCGGAGCGCCTTCGCCTCGATCTGGCGGATCCGCTCACGCGTCACGTTGAACTCCTTGCCGACCTCCTCGAGCGTGCGCGCTCGGCCATCCTCCAGGCCGAAGCGGAGCTGGAGCACGCGACGCTCGCGCCCGGTCAGCGAGTCGAGCACTGCCTCGACCTGCTCCTTGAGCAGCTGGTGCGAGGCGGCCTCGGCCGGCGCAAGGGCCCCGCGGTCCTCGATGAAGTCGCCGAGGTGCGAGT
>VBHW01000073.1:0-7525 GCA_005881055.1 Chloroflexota bacterium | reverse complement strand
CGGATCAGGCGATTGATCGTCTCGACCATATGGACGGGGATGCGGATCGTGCGAGCCTGATCGGCGATCGCGCGCGTGATCGCCTGGCGGATCCACCACGTCGCGTACGTGGAGAACTTGTAGCCCTTCTCGTAGTCGAACTTCTCGACCGCCCGGATCAGGCCGATGTTGCCCTCCTGGATGAGGTCGAGGAACGACATGCCGCGGCCGATGTACTTCTTCGCGATCGACACGACCAGCCGGAGGTTGGCCGACGTCAGCTGCTCACGCGCGTCGCGCCCAATCCGCACGAGCTCACCCTTGCGATGGGCGAGCTTCGTGTTGAGCGGCACCTCGGGGTCGAAGCCCATCCGCTTGAGGAGCTCGGCGTCGTGGGCCGATTCGATCCAGCGCTCGAGGGCCGGGAACCCGACCTCGTCCCGCGTCCAGTCGTAGATCGCCCGCAAGCCGATGTTGTCGCGCGAGTCGAGGTCCCCGTTGTGGACGGCGAAATACGCCCAGTCGAGGAGCCGGACGAACGTTCCAGGCTCCAGCTTCTCGTTGTACGCGCTGACGAGGTGGCGACCCTCCTTGAGGAGCGCCTTCGTGCCTTCGGACTGGGCGTCCTTGGCCGCCTTGACGAGATGGAAGTCGGGGGTCTGGACGAGGAGGTCGGCGGCGCCCTCGTCGGCGATCGCCCGGCGGACCATGTCCGTCGCCTCCGGCCCAAGCGGCAGGCGATGCTGGGTCTTGGCCATGCGCGTCTTGCGCTCGGTGTCGTGCAGCGTCCACTCGTGCAGCGAGACGATCCCCTTCCAGGGTGCCTCGACGAGGAACTCCCCGAGCTCGATCGCCTTGGCGAGGACGACCTCCTCCTCGGCCGTGAGCAGGGCGACCTTGCCGATCTCCTTGAGGTACATCCGGACCGGGTCGTCGATCCCGATCATGTCCGCCGAGAGGGCCTCGAGCTCCTCCGGCGTCGGCTCCTCGAGCTCCTTGGCGTCGAGCTTGGCCGGAGCGTCGAGCGGCAATCGCACGTCCGCGTCGGGCTCGACCCCGACCTCGACGCCCTCCTCGGTCACGTCGGCGAAGACATCGGGCGGGCCGAGCTCGAGCTCGTCCTCTTCCTCCTCGTCTTCGTCCTCGACAACGGGCGCCTTGAGCGAGCGCATGCTCGCAAGCTTGGCGGCCTCGAGGTCATCCTTCGCCCGCCGGGGGCGAGTGAGAACGGCTTCGACGAGGAGCTTGTCGGTGGGGTCGATGGCCACGATCAGCCTCCAATCGTGCGTGCGAGGAGTCGGGTCTGCTCGGCTCGACGGTCGAGGGACCGGCGGGCCTCGTGGTACTGGCGTTCCTGGTCGAGCAGGCGGGCCATGGCCTCGTGGTCGTCGCTGCGCTCCGCGTCGGCCTGCTCCGCCTGCGTATAGGCGATCCGTTCTTCGAGCTGGTCGGCCTCCAGCGTGAGGAGGCACTTGTCGATGGCATAGACGATCCGGTTCTCGGGGAGTTGCGCGGGATCGGGCCCCCCGCGCGCATACAGTGCGATCGCGAGGCCACGCGTCTCCGGATCGAGCGCCTCGAGGAACCGGCCGCGCTCGAAGGGCGCGGGCTCCGCATAGGCTCCTGCCTCGCCGGCCAGCCCGCGGTGGGCGAGGATCGCCCGGTACAGCTCGCGTGCCACGGTGGACGGGAGCTCGAGTCCGGCCTCGCGCATGGCGATGGCGACCCGCGGCTGCTGATCCGGGACGAGGAGGAGGACCTGGAGCAGCTCGGCCTCGACCGGGCTCACGGCGCGGAGGATCTCTTTGACCGGAAGCGCGTCGGGCGACGAGATGACGGCGTCGGCCGTGAAGCGTCCGTCCGAGCCGACTGCCGATCCGGCGCCGCCGGCACCGGCGCCTTGGCCGCCCATCACGGGGACGCCGGCCGGCGTGACCGTTCCAGGGCGACGGAAGAGCACCTCGAGAAGCGTCCGCTCCTCGACGCCGCTGACCTTGTGGACCTCCTGGAGATAGCCGTCGCGCATGACCGGCGGCAGCGAACGGAGGACCGGCGCGATCGCGTCGACGAACCGGGTCTTGCCGGCCGGCGTGCGCAGGTCGGCGCTCCGGGCGTGGTAGTCGATGAGGTAGTCGACGATCGGCTGGGCCGTGCGAACCTCTTCGCGCCAGAGGTCCGGCGACGACTGGATCACCTCGTCGGGATCCTTCCCGTCGGGCAGTCGCACGACGCGGACCTGGTCGAGCTCGACGCCGCTGTCCTGCCGGGCGAGGAGCGGGACGATCCCCTCGAGGGCGCTCACGCCGAACGCCCCTGCCTTCTCCCCGGCCGGATCGACGTCGTAAGCGAGGGCGACGCGCTTCGCGTAGCGCGTGAGCAGGCCGATCTGCTGTGGCGTCAGCGCCGTGCCGAGGCTGGCGACGACGTTGTCGAAGCCGGCCTGATGGGCCATGAGCGCGTCGGTGTACCCCTCGACGATCACCGCCTGGCCGCCCTTGCGCATCGGCCCCTTGGCCCGGTCGATGAGGTAGAGCGTCCGGCTCTTGTCGAAGAGCGGCGTGGCCGGCGAGTTGAGGTACTTCGGCCCGCGGTCGGCGGCATCGGGTGGCGCCACCGCAAGACCGCCCGTTGCGGTCGCGCTGCCGTTTCCGCCGCCGGGGTCGTGCGCGGCTGGACCCGGCAGCGTGCGCCCGCCGAGGCCGACAGCATTCCCGTTCTGATCCCGGATCGGGAAGATGATCCGTTCGCGGAACCGGTCGTACGCTCCCCGGCCGCCCGAGCGCTGCGTCGTCAGGCCGACCTCGGCCAGCTCCTGGGGACGGACCTGGCGTCGGGACTCGAGCTGGCGGCTCGTCGTGTCCCAGCCGCCCGGTGCCCAACCGAGCTGGAAGCGCTCGATCGTCTCGTCGGTCAGGCCGCGCGATCGGAGGTACTCGAGCGCGGCAACGCCGGTCCGCGAGCGCATGAGCACCTGGTGGTAGAAGGCGATCGCCGTCTCGAGGACGTCGCGCAGCCGCGCCCGGCGTGCGTCGTCGCGGCTCGTCCGCTCGTCGAGCTCGACGCCTGCCCGTGCGGCGAGCACCTTGAGAGCCTCCGGGAAGGGCACGCCGTCGCGCTGCATGACGAAGCTGAAGACGTCGCCCCCGAGCCCGCAGCCGAAGCACTTCCAGGTCTCCCGCCCGGGCGTCACGACGAACGACGGCGTCTTCTCGCTGTGGAACGGGCACAGTCCCTTGAAGGTCGTGCCCGCCTTCCTGAGCTGCACCGTCTCGCCGACGACGTCCGCGATCTGGAGCCTGCTCTTGACCTCCGCCGCTGCCCCGACTGCCGTGCCGCACCTCGCGCTGCTGCGCCCTTGGCCGACCGTCCTTGCGGGCCGACCCGTCCGGTTGGCTCAGCCACCCGGACATGACTGTGGGCCTGTCAAGTCTTGACAGGCCACGACTCCCGGCATTCTACACCCGAATCCGCGCCGTCCATACCCCAGGGGAGTATTGACAAGCGATTCTTGTCAAGCCCCCGGGCTGTCCCGCGTCGACGTCTTGCACACGACGCAAGAACCTGCTCAGCCTTGCACCCCATGGCAACAACCGACCAATCCCGGCCTGCGGATCGCAGTTCTTGCCTGTGGCGCAAGATTCCGTGCGGGAGCTCGCGATCGAGCCGATCTCTTGCACCCGATGGCAGAGATGGAACCGCCCGCGGCCTGGGGCGCTCCGAATCGGTCGGTTATCTGCCCCCGATGCAAGACCCCGCCGGCCCGCTGGGAGCGCAGGCACGACACGACGCCGGCGCGCGACAATCGCGCGATGAGCGGATCCGCCTCCTCGACCGGCCCCGACCGGGCAACGCCGTGCCGCCTGACGGAGGCCGAGCTCGCTACGGAAGCCGGCACCACCTCAGAGCGCGTCCGGCGCCTCGTCGCGATCGGCGCGCTGAAGCCGGCCGACGACGGGACGTTCAGCCTCGGCGACATCGTCCGCTCGCGCCTCCTCGGGGCGTTCGAGGAGGCGGGCATCACGCTGGAACAGATCGAGGCCGGCATCCGCGAACGCGCGATGACGCTCGACTTCGTGGAGCTCTTCTACCCGGCCCCGAGCCCGCGCACAGGTCGGGACGTGGGGGCCTTCGCGCGCGAGCTTGGCGAGAACGGCGACCTCCTCGCCCCGGCGATCGCTGCCATGGGCCTGCCCGCCCCCGAACGCGGCGACCCGACGTTCGAGCGCGACGAGCAGGTCCTCCGGGCCTTCCTCGAGGCATGGGGTCCCGGCGCGGCCGGCGAGGGCGATGGGACGACGGCCGAGACAACCCTGCGTGCCGCGCGGATCTTCGGTGACGCGGTCCGGCGCGCCGCGGAGGGGTGGGTCGCCCTGTTCGACGAGGCCGTCGTGCGCCCCCTCGAGGGCCGATACACGACGGTCGACGACCTCGTGCCGCGGGTCATCCCGCCGGCCGCACGCACGCTCGACGCGGCGCGCGACCTCGTGGCCTGGCTCCTCGACCGCCACCTCGAGCGGACGATGAACGCGCTGAACATCAGCGCGATGGAGCGTGAGCTCGAGCGCCGCGGGTTGACGCCGGCCTCCCCGGATCGTCCGCCCGCAGTCGCGTTCGTCGACGTCAGCGGCTACACGAAGCTCGCGCAGGAGCGGGGCGACGAGGTCGCGGCGCGCACGGCGGTGCGCCTGGCCGAGATGTCGGAGGAAGCCGTCCGGCGGCACGGCGGTCGCGTCGTCAAGCTCCTCGGGGACGGCGTGCTCCTCACGTTCCGGCGGGCGACCGACGCGGTCGCGGCGGTGCTCGATCTCGTCGACGCGATGGCGGAAGCGGACCTGCCGCCGGCGCACGCGGGGATCCACGCCGGGCCGGTCATCAGCCGCGACGGGGACGTCTACGGCACGACGGTCAATCTCGCCTCGCGCGTTGCCGGCCAGGCCCAGGCCGGCGAGGTCGTGGCCACGCGAGCCGTCCTCGAGGCCGTCCGCGCCGAGACGCGCGCGGAGCAGGGAGGAGTCGAGCCACCGTTCTCGTTCGGGCGCCTCGTCGATGCGACGCTCAAGGGCGTCGAGACTCCGGTCGTCCTCTACCGCGTCCGCGGCCCGCGACGATGACCCACGCGGGCCTGCCGCCGGACCCGCATGACGAACGCGGGCTCGAGCGGGTCGTGTTCTTCTCCGACGCCGTCTTCGCGATCGCGATCACGCTCCTCGTCATCGACCTGCGGCTGCCCGATCTCCCGAGCTCCGCGACCAACGCTGACGTCGCCGCGGCCCTCGCGGCGCTCGCGCCCCGGCTCGTCGCGTACGTCCTGAGCTTCGCCGTGATCGGGCTGTACTGGATGGCCCACTGGCGGCGGTTCCATTACATCGCGCGGGTCGACGAGCGATTCCTCGCGCTCAACCTCGTCCTGCTCGGCTTCATCGCGTTCATCCCGTTCCCCACCTCCCTCCAGGGCGAGCACGGGAATGTGCCGATCGTCGTCGCGATCTACGCCCTGACCCTGGCCGTCTCGGGGTTCCTCGGCGCGGCGAGCTGGGTGTACGCGGTCCGTGCCGGACTGACGCGACGGGACATGACGCCGACCGACGTGCGCCTCGGGCTGTACCGCGGCCTGAGCGGTCCGGCGGTGTTCCTCGGCTCGCTCGTGCTCCTCCCGATCGGCCCGTACGCGGTGGAGGCGGCGTGGCTGCTCATCTTCCCGGTGCAGGCCGTCCTGGTACGCCTCGCCAGGCGGCCGGAGGAACCCGCGGCGAGCCCGTAGCTACCCGGCGAGCGTCGCGCCCCACTGGACGTCACATCGAGATGTCCGCATAGATCGCGGCGTGCGCTGGCCGCCTCGAGCTGGCGCGTGATCGTCGGGTAGATCGGCCATCGGTCGCCGTGGGTCCCGCCCCACACGCCCTTCCGGAATACGCCGCCACCGACGACCCGCGCGCGCAGCGCCGGCGACAGGAGGATGTAGTCGATCTTGTCCGCCGCATTACCGTTCTTGAACGTCCCGGGGAATGCGTCGCCCGTGAACTTGGGATTGGCGCTGATGTCCTGCAGGTCCGTCTGCTGGAGGAGCGGCTTGAGCGGCGCCCGGCTCGGGCTGTCGTTGAAATCGCCGATGACAGCGACGTTGGGCTGCCCCGACGCGAACACCTCCTGGTAGATCTTCGCGACCCGGCGGGCCTGGCGCAGGCGCTTGTCGTCGTTGTCCTTCTGCGTCCCGTAGCCCTTGCTCTTCAGGTGGTTGAGGAGCACGACGATCTCCTCGCCGGTCGGCAGGCGGATCGTCGCCTCGAGGCAGTCCCGGCTGAAGATCTTGCCCTTCGCGTCGGAGTCGTCGACGTGCGAGCGGAGCGACAGGATCTCGAACCCGTTGCGGGTCATGAGTCCGACGTCGATCCCGCGGTCGTCGTTGCCGTCGATGACCATCACATGCCGGTACGGGATGCCCCCGACGAACTGGAGCGTCTGCGACGAGAACCGCTCGAGGTTGACCCGGTTCTCGGCCTCGACGACTCCCTGGATGTCGGCCTTGAGGTCCTTGAGGACCATGGCCGCGTGCTGCATCGCAAGGTCGTTGATCGGTCCGACCTTGAGCTCGAGCCAGCCGATCCAGTCGGCCCGTCCGGAGGCCACGATCTGGAGGCCGGCCGCGGTCCGCGAGAGGAGGCGCCCGCGGACCTGCCGAAGGAGCGCGAGCGCGCCCTCGCCACCGCTGTCGTCCTTCTCGAGGTGGAGGTCGGTGAGCAGCGTGACCATGCGCGCCTTGTCGGCGGGCGAGTACGTCGGCTGGTCGAAGAGCGTGTTGAGCTCGTGGTACGCGTCGAGGGTGGGCTTGCCGACGCTCCAGTCGGGCCCGCTGAGCGCGAGCGCCCGGGCGAAGAGGTTCTCGACGTTGAACGACGCGAGCCGGAACCGGTGAGCCGCCATGGCTTCCCCCCTCGATGTCGCTGCCCCACCCCGACGGCCCGCTGAGCTTGACACATCGAGGTGGCCCGCGTGGCTCGTGGGCTCTCGTCGAGCCGTCCTGAGCTCGACCGGGCGTCAGGAGCTGCGCCAGACCTTCGGCTGGGGAGTTGGCCCGGTCCGGAGGCGCCGATGGCCAATCCATGCACGGTCCCGGGCAAGAGGGTTTTCTTCGCGATGCCCGTGGGGGCATCGACCCCCAGCCGGATCTCCCGATCGGGCGGTAGGCCCGAACCCATCCCGGTTCGATGCCCACTGGGGCATGACCCGGCGGTGGCGCGCGTGCGGGGCCTGCTGGCTCCACCCGATCGAGGCCGACGCGTCACCTTGGAAGCCGAATCGTCGACTGGGCCGGCGGGCCCGCCGTCACCAGTGCCATCTATGCCCCGCGGGGCATCAAATTGGCTTGGATTCATGGGCAAGCGGACCACGAATTAGCCGGGTTCGGGATGATGCCCGCATGGGCATCAGGCCGAAGACCTCTTGCCCGAAGGGGCGTCACGGCGCCGGAGGAGGGCGATCGCCCGCGGAGCCGCCCAGGAGCGAGGCGGCATCGTCCGGGGAGCGGCGTTCGTCGTCGGTCATGTGG
>VBHW01000072.1 GCA_005881055.1 Chloroflexota bacterium | reverse complement strand
TGTCATCGGCCGGGAAGTTGGCCGGCGGCAGGGTCGGGTAGTTGCCATGCGGGACGATGCCGCCGGCAAAGGCCCACGCCGTCGCGATGAAGCCGTGGCCGAAGCTCTGTGCAGCCTTTTCCACGAGGTCGGCCGGCCACCACTCGCCGTTGTAGCCGCGCGACGGTCGCCCGATCGGGTCCATGACGTAGTACTCGGCCTGCGATCCATCCGCGGAGAACCGCACCGCATCGATGTACATCGCGTGGAAGCCGGTGAAATCTTTCTGGTTGCGCATGCTGACCGGAAAGATCCCGTAGTTGACGATGATCACCGCTCCCGCGCCGGCGTTCATCAGCGCCCGCAGCATGAGCGGCGAGATGACGCCGAGACGGACGGGCACGTTCCACCCGGTCCGGATGACCTGCGCCATCTCGAAGAGGGTGGTGCCGCCGCCGTGCTGCGGTCGGAGCAGCGAGCGCATCTGCGACCCGGTCGTCATGATCCCGTACCCGAGCTGGGCGAGCATCGCGCCCGACGCCATCACGCAGTTGACGCCTGTGAAGTTCCCCTGATTGTCGAACTGGGTGATCATCTGCACGCGGGGGATGCCCGAGGACGTCCACCACGGAGCACGTTCCCCGAACGACGGCGGGGGTGCGTCCTTGTTGAACGACACGAGCTGGATGACCTGATCCTCCGGCGGCGGCCCGAGGGGGGAGGCCTGGCCGCTCGGGTTGGGCACGGTCACGAAGCCGGCATTGACGTCAGCGGGATTGGGGCCCGGCGCCTTGCTGGCTGCCGGCGCGGTCCCTGGAGGCAGGGCGACGCGGGCGACGCCGAACGTCAGTCCGGCCATGACCAGCAGCGAGATCCCGAACCGGAGGATCGAGCTACCCGCGAACGGCAGTTTCATCGTCTCATCAGCTCCGCTCTACCTCGCGATCCTTCGCCCAGGCATGGCCGGGCAGGATCTCCCTCTACTCCCCACTCATCCGACGGGATCCCCGACGACGTCGGCGCGAGCGCCGATCGTAAGGGCCCACCGGCCGGCGATACCAGTCCCTGTGCCCTCCAGCGCAACGCCCTCCAGCGCAACGCCCTCCAGCGCAACGCCAGCTGGGCGATCGACAGCGTCGCAGCCACTCGTCATCGCACCGTCTCGCTCAGCCGGCCGTGCCCCCGCTTCATCAGACGATGCACGTCCCGGTGACGCCATCGACCTGATGCTTCGTCGACGCCCCGCCGTAGTTGTCATGGGTCGTGACGGTCCAGGAGACCGTGTTGTCCCCGAAGTACGCGGGTCCGTTGTTGTTGACCGCGTCGCCGAACCAGGAGTGGTTGATGAAGTTCAAGGTCAGCGCGATCGAGTCGCTGAACGAGGTTCCGGACTGGTTCCTGACCGTGTACGTCAGGGTTGGCGCGCTCGCGAGGCCATCCGGATCAGAGACCTTGAAGTTGAAGGGGATGTCGATCGAGTCGCAGACGCCCACGTCGTAGGGCTGGTCGAGGAGGATGCCCCCGGTGATCGTGGCCTCCGTGTCGCAGCGGACGACCTTGATGGCCTGCGTCTTCGACTTCGTCTCCGCGCCCTTCGTGTCCTTCGCGACGGCATACCAGCTGAGCGTCCCGGCGACGTCGATCCCGTCGGCGCCGGTGTCGATGCTCGTCTGCCAGTCGGGGTCCTGGTAGAACGGGTGCAGGACCGCGAAGGATGACGCGCCCGGCTTCTTCACCCAGAGGGCGATGCTCGCGACCCCGTCCGGGTCGTCGACCCCGACGGTGATGAGCGTGGCCTTGCTGGTGCTGCCGCAGTTCCCGGTTCCGAGCGGGTTCGTCGCGAGCGTTCCGTTGTCCGCCGACGGCCCCGACGTGAAGGCAGGGCCGACGTTCGGGGTCGGGGTGGGCACGGGCGTCGACGTCGGCGCGTTCGTCGCCTGGGATGCCGTGGCAACCGGCGTGGCGGTCGGTGGTGGCGTCACCCTCGGCGTGGCGGTCGAGCTCACGTTCGGCGTCTCCGTCGGCGAGGCTGTCGGAACAGGCGTCGGCGACGCGGTGGCGCCTGGCGTTCCCGTCGCGGCGGCCACCTCGCTGCACCCCTTGACCGGCAGGGCGGAGGCGTCCGCGAGCAGGTCGACGCTGCCGAGCGGGACCCAGCCCTCGTGCTCGGCCGGTCCGGGGATATACACCCGCAGCCAGCCACCATCAGCGCTCTTCGCCGTGACGAGCATCTTCTCGCCCGGTTGCGCGACGGCGACGATCGATCCGGTGCCCGGACAACCCACGAGCGCCAGCTGCTTCTGCCCCGGGCCCGAGCCGCCCCGCACCGGGACGACCCCGGCGGCGATGAGCGCGGTCATCGCGACGATGCCGCTCAGCGCGCCCGCACCCAGCTGGACGAGCGCGACCTTGCCCGCTCCCCCGCCAAGTGCCGACAACAGGCCGGCCACGCGTTCCTCCTCTGCCCCAGTGACGGTCAGGCGGTCGAGGTGACGGTCAGTCGTCTCCGGTACGGCCGGTCAATCGACACATGTCGACCAGTCGAGCTTCGCCGAGAACCGGGGGAGGAGCAGGCTCGGTTTGGTCGTCGTGCCCTCGTACTGATCGGTCGACGTCAGCCGCCAGGTGATCGTGCTCCTGCCACGGAAGTTGCCCAGCAGGGGCGCGAACGTCGCCCCCGTCCACGTGTTGGAGATGACTCCGATCGTCGACCTCGAGCGGCGGAGCGCGATCGTGTTGTTGAGCGGCAGGGAGGTCGGGTGCGAGACGGACGTGATCGTGTACGTGAGCGCGACCTTCGAGGTGAAGTCCGGGTCTACCACGCCGTATCGGAAGGGGACGACGAACGGGCCGTCGCACGCGAGGTAGTACGTGCTCGTGGTGCTGTTGTAGTGGACGCGATCTGGATTCGTGATGTCGATCCCGCCCTTGAACGTCGCCTCTGTGTCGCAACGGATGACCTTGATCGACGCCGACGCCGAGGTCGTCGTGGCGCCCTTCGTGTCGATGGCAACGGCCCTGAAGGCAAGTGACCCGGGGGCCGGCAAGGCGTCCTTCGCGGTATCGATCGAGCCGATCCATGTCGAACCACTGATCACGAAGTCATGGCTGAGGCGTACGTATGTCGCTGCCTTGGGCTTGCGCACCCAGAGCTGGACGCTGGCAACCCCGTCAGGGTCCTGGACGGCCGTGGTCACGCGAGCGCCACGCGCATAGGGACAGGATGCGGAAGAGCCCGCGGCGATCGACGCGATCGTGGTGGGGCGAGCCGTCGGTCGTGTCGTGAACACCGGGCCGACATTCGGCGTTGGCGCGGCGGTGGGAGTCGGGGTTGCGGTAGGGGCCGCGGTGGGCTTCGTCGTGGGCTTCGAGGTCACCTGGGCGGTCGGCCCGGCCGTCTGATTCGCGTTCGGCGTGGACGTGGGTATCGGCTTCGGCGTGCCCGTCCCGGTCGGTGTCGGGCCGGGCGTCACGATCGCCGTGGCGGTGGCCGTCGGACCCGGTTCGCCGGTGGCTGCCGCGACCTCGCTGCAGCCGGCGACCGGCAACGAGGCGCCGTCGGCGAGGAGGTCGACGCTGCCGGCCGGGATCCAGCCCTCGCGGGCCGCGGGCCCGGGAACATACACGCGAAGGTAGGCGCCGTCGACGCTGCGGCCGGTGACGAGCATCTGCTCACCTGCCTGGGCTACTGCCACGACCGAACCCGTGTTGAAGCAGCCTCGGATCGAGAGCGCCTGCGGGGCCGGCTTGCCCCGGACGGGTATGACGTCTGTCGCGATGAGCGCGACCATCGCGAGGATGCCGCTCAGGCCGCCGGCCGCGAGCTGGAGGGCGGCCGCGCCGCCTCCTCCACCGAGTACCGGCAGGAGCCCGCTCATCGGAGCGCCCTCATCAGAGCAGGCACAACCAGCTCACCGTGTTCGTCGCCCCGGAGGACGAGTGTCCGCCGTGGGAGTCGGTCGACGTGACCGTCCAGCTGACCGTGCTGTAGCCGTAGTAGTCGCCGCTCGTCGGTGCGATCGTCCGGCCACGCCACACGGTCCCCGTGAGCAGGATCCGCGGCTGGAGCCCGATCGTTCCTGTCAGCGTTGGCGATCCATCGTGAGTGATCGTGAAGGCGAGCGAGGCACCGGTCACGCCATCGTCGGGATCCGAGATCGAGATCGACCACGGGATCGAGAAGCTGCCACAGTTGGGCAGGACGTAGACACCGCTCTGGTTGGTCAGCGAGATGCCCCCGCCGAACGTCGCTTCCGTGTCGCAGCGGACCACCTTGATGGCGGCCGGCTTGGACTTGCGCGTGGCGCCCTTGCTGTCGACTGCCACGGCATAGAAGCTGAGGGCCCCGTCCGGGATCCTGTCCTTCGTCGTGTAGACGAAGCCGTACCAGAGGTCCCCCTTCTGGACGAAGTCGCCATAGTGCCTGTACGTCGAGCTGCCAGGGGGTTCGATCCACAGCTCGATCGACGCGACACCGTCCGGGTCCGTCGCGGCCGTCGTGATCGTCGTCCCCTGGACGAGCTTCCCGCAATTGCCGGTCCCGAGCGGGTTCACCCCGACCGTCGTCGGCGATGCGGTCGGGAGGGTCGTGAACACCGGCCCGACGTTCGGTGTCGCCGTCGGCGTAGGGGTCGGCGTCGGGGGAGAGGTCGGGGCAGCCGTCGGCTTGGCCGTCGCCACCACCGCGGTCGTCGGCTTGGGCGTGGGCTTGGCGGTCGGCGTTGGCGTCGGAGTGGCTGTCGCGGTCGCAGCGGTCGTCGGCGTCGGAGCCTCGGTAGCAACGGCGGTCGCCGTCGGCGCGGGCGTCCCGGTCGCTGCGGCAACCTCGCTGCAGCCGACGACCGGCAGGCCGCTTCCGTCGGCGAGGAGGTTGACGCTGCCGGCGGGCACCCAT
>VBHW01000082.1:13814-14069 GCA_005881055.1 Chloroflexota bacterium | reverse complement strand
CGGTTGCACGCCCTCCTCGATGAACGGACGGAGAAGCTGCGGCGCACGCGGGAGAGCGAGCGCCGCCTGAGGTCCCGGCGGTTCGTGCGGTTCGGCGTCGGGGTCCTCCATACGCTCCGGGTCCCCAGCGACGCGGCGCGGACGGTAGCCCGCTCCGTAGCCTCAGGTCGGGACACGGTGCTCTCCGCAACCGGTCTCGCCGGTCTCGTCCCCGTCCCCACGGGAAGCCACCACGTGCGGGCATCGCGGGGCGAC
>VBHW01000082.1:4039-13623 GCA_005881055.1 Chloroflexota bacterium | reverse complement strand
GATCGGCGAGACCGTGGACGAAGCACGTCGCGCGGCGATCCGGATGGCCGAGGGTCCGTACGTCTGCATCCTTCATGCCGACACCGTCCCGCTCGAACCGGGCTGGCTTGCCCGGATGATCGACGTCATGGAGTCGCGCGACGCCGGGGTCGTTGGCGCGCGGCTCGTCCTGCCGCGCCGGCCCGGGCCTCCGACCGCGCCCCTGGCCGAGCCCCCCGACCTGACCCTGGAGAGTCGCGGCATCGAGCTCGATGCTGCCGGCGGGCTGCCACGGCCGCGCCACGTCGGCGCCGGCGAGGACCCTCGCGCCGCTGAAGCGCGCTCGACCGGAACCGTGCCGGCCGTGGCTTCCGCGTGCCTCCTCGTGCGCCGCGCCGATCTCGATCCCGTCGACGACCTCCTCGTCGACGACGCGGCGTGGGCCGTCGACCTGTGTCTCCGACTCCGGGCGCAGGGTCGGACTGTCGCGTACGCGGGCGACGCCGTCCTGTGGCACGCCGGGCAGGCCGAGGCATCGGACGACCCGACGATCGATTCGACGGGTCCGTGGGACGCCTTCGATCGGCGGTGGGCACGTCGACTATTCCGGGAGGTGCTCCGCGACCGCGTGCGCGGGACCGGCGATTGGGCCGGATCGCCGATCCACGTCGCAATCACCGTGACCCGGAACGACGACGGCATCCCCTACGGGGACGCGTACACGGCCCGCGAGCTCGGCGACGCGCTCCGGGCATTGGGCTGGCGGGTGTCCTACATCGAGCGCTACAAGGACCATTGGTACGACCTCGACCCCTCCGTCGACGTGGTGATCGCCCTGCTCGACCTCTTCGACGTCCGTCGAGTGCCGCGGCACGTCGTCAAGGTCGCCTGGGTCCGGAACTGGGCAGACCGCTGGCTGTCCCACCCGTGGTTCGACGACTACGACCTTGTGTTCGGCGTCAGCGGCCCCGTCCAGCGGGTCATCCGCGAGCGCAGCGCCAAGGTGGCCCACCTCATGCCGCTCGCGACGAACGAGGCACGCTTCCGCCCCGCCGCCGAGGATCCGGCGCTGTCGACCGACGTCGTCTTCGTCGGGAGCAACTGGGGCGAGGAGCGGGGAGTCGCCAGGGCCCTGCCTGCCCTCGCGTCGGATGGTGTCCGCACGCGGCTCTTCGGGCGGGGCTGGGAGGACGTCCCCGGCATGACCGGCGTCGCCGGCGGCGTGCTGCCGTACGAGCGGGTGCCGGACGCGTACGCCTCCGCGGCGATCGTGATCGACGACACGGCCTCGCCGACCAGGCCGTACGGCGCCGTGAACGCACGCGTCTTCGATGCGCTGGCCGCCGGCCGGATCGTGGTGAGCGACAACGCCGAGGGCGTCCGCGAGCTGTTCGACGCCGACTTCCCCGTGTGGGACGACCCCTCCACGCTCAAGTCCCAGGTGCGCGAGCTCCTCGCGGACCCGGACCGCCGCGGCGAGCTCGCGCGACGGTACCGGAAGGAGGTGCTCGGGCGGCACACGTACTCGCATCGGGCCGCCGAGCTCCGCGAGCGCCTCCTCGAATGGGCAGATCGTCCGCACGTGGCGATCCACATCGGGCCGCGGGACTGGGAGCAGGCCCAGGGTTGGGGCGACACGGCGTTCGGGCGCGCCGTCCAGCGCCAGTTCGAACGCGCCGGATGGCCGGCGGCCGTGCTCGTTCACGCGGAGGCCGAGGATCCCGTCGCCGTGCGGGCAGACGTGGCGCTCCACGTCTTCGGCGTGCGGGCGCCCACCGTGCGGCCAGACCAGGCGAGCCTCCTCTGGATCATCAGTCACCCTGATCGCGTCACGGCGGACCTGTGCGACCGGTACGACCGCGTGTTCGTGGCCTCGGACGTATTCCTCGCCCGGCTCCAGGCGCGTGTCGGCGTCCCGCTCATGCCGCTCCACCAGGCGAGCGACCCGGAGCGTTTCTACCCCGACCCGACGGGGCCGTCGCACCAGCTCCTGTTCGTCGGGAACTCGCGGAAGGTCCACCGCCCCGTCCTCGACTTCCTGGCCGGCACGCCCTGGGACCTCGCCGTGTACGGCCAGAACTGGACGCCCGACCTCCTCGACCCGAAGTTCCTCAAGGGCGAATGGATCCCGAACGAGGACGTCCGGCACTACTACTCGAGCGCCGAGATCGTCCTCAACGACCATTGGCAGGACATGCGCGACGACGGATTCATCTCGAACCGGGTTTACGACGCGCTGGCGAGCGGCGCGTTCGTCGTCTCCGACCACGTCCCGGGGATCGACGAGGAGTTCGACGGCGGCGTCGTCACGTACGAGGATCGGCAGGAGCTGCTCGCCAAGATCGAGCGGTACCTGGCGGACCCGCGGGAGCGGCGGGCGCTCGCCGAGCGCGGCCGCCGGGCAGTCCTCGAGCGCCACACGTTCGAGCATCGCGTGCGCGCCATCCTCGCGGCGATCGAGCCCCTCCTCGAACGGCGGCCGATGGCCGTGACGCCGACCGACGTGACCGGCGCCGCCGCCGGATGACGGGCATCCCGTCACCGCGCCGGGCAGCGGCGTGGGTCGCGAGGCGGCTCCCGGGGCGTAGCGGGGCGGTCGCGGCCGGCCGGCCGGCACGGCGGGACCCGTTCGAGCGATATGCGTCGCTCGACTCGCCGACGCTGCTGACGGTCCCGACCTTCCGGCACGACCCCGACCTCGACGCTACGCCGAGCCTGTGCGTCCTGATGCCCCATCTGCTGCTTGACCGCATGACGGGTGGGCCGAACACGATCCTCAACGTCACTGCCCGCCTGGCCAGCCGCGGCGTCCGCCTCCGCTACGTCGCGACCTTCGACGCGGCCGACGCCGATCTCGACCCGCTCCGTCGCCATATCGCGGCGCTCGTCGGCGCGGACCCCAGCCTGCCGGGCGTCGAGTTCGCCTCGGCGATGGATCCGGGGAGCCCACCGACGATCGGCCGGAATGACGTGTTCATGGCCACCTGGTGGCCGACGGCGCACGTGGCTCGTGCCGTGCTGCCGTTGACCCGCGCGGGCGAGTTCGTCTACTTCATCCAGGACTTCGAGCCCGGCTTCTACCCATGGTCGACGAACTACGCGCTCGCCGCCGCCACGTACGGGTTCCCGGCTCGTGCGCTCTTCAACGAGTCGCTCCTGCGATCGCACTTCGCTGCGGAGCGCGTCGGCCGGTTCGCCAACCCGGCGGTCCTGGCGCAGTCCATGGCCATCGAGCCCGCCGTCGATCGGGAGGTGTTCCGACCCCGACCGGAGAGCCGACCCAGCGATCGCCCACGGCCCAGCCGCCTCCGGTTCTACGCACGGCCACGCAACGAGCGGAACTGCTTCGATCTCGGCCTCAAGGTGCTGCGAGTCGCGGCGCAGTCCGGCGTGTTCGACGGCGAGCCCTGGGAGTTCTCGTTCATCGGCGCCGACCTGCCCGCGATGGCGCTCTCCGATCGCCACGAGATCCGGGCGCTGCCATGGCTCCCGTACCGTGAGTACGGCGCCCTGCTCGGCGAATCGGACCTGCTGCTCTCGCTCATGCTCTCGCCGCACACGAGCTACCCGCCGCTCGAGATGGCGGCGACCGGCGGGACCGTCGTGACGAACACCTTCGGCGTCAAGACTGCCGGCACATCATCGCGGTCGAGCCCGAGGTCGAATCGCTCGTGGACGCCGTTCGCCTGGCGGTCGAGCGCCGGCGAACAGGCAAGCCGGTGGCGCCGGCCGCCGCGGATCCCGCACCGCTGCACGCGACGTGGGACGACGCGCTGGTCGATGCGCTTCCCTGGCTCATCGCGGCCGTCGACGAGATCCGGGCGGGAGGCCGCGATCCCATCGGTGGACAGCCCGCCTAGCCTGCGGCCGGGCGGATCGCCCCGGCGAAGCGATGCGCCTCGGCCTCGGCGAGCAGCTTGTGCTGGCGGGTGCGGTCCTGGTACAGCCGGACCGTCTCTTCCGGCCCGCCCTCGTGGATGATCTGGCCGCGCTCGATGAGGATCGCCCGGTTGCAGAACTCGGTCACGTACGAGAGGTCGTGGGTCACGAGGACGATCGCCTTGGCGCGGTCGACGAGCTCCTGGATCCGCAGCTTGCTCCGCGCGCGGAAGGCCTCGTCGCCGGTCCCCAGGACCTCGTCGAGAAGGAGGATATCTGGGGTGATCGCCGTGGCGATCGAGAAGCCGAGGCGGGCGCGCATCCCTGTGGAGTAGGTCTTGACCGGCGCGTCGATGAACGCGCCGATGTCGGCGAACTCGATGATCGAGGGGGTCAGGCTCGCCATCTCGCGATGGTCGATCCCGAGGAACGCCGCCGCGAGGTCGATGTTGTCGCGACCCGACAGCTCCTGCTCGAACCCGGCTCCGAGGGTGAGGAGCGTCGAGACGCGGCCGTGGAGCCGGACGGAGCCCTCGGACGGCGAGAGGATTCCGGCCATCGCGAGCAGCAGGGTGCTCTTGCCGGCGCCGTTCGGCCCGATGACGCCGAGCGATTCGCCGTGGGGCACCTGGAAGCTCAGGTGTCGGAGCGCCCAGAAGTGTGTCGCTGCGTCGGAGGCTCCGTTGCGGAAACGGCTCGTCAGGGAGCCCTTGAGCGTCGTCCGCCGTGTGAGGCGCAGGTCGTAGCGAACGCCGAGATCCCGGACGTCGATCGACGGGAGAGCGGTGGCGGGGGCAGTCGTGGCGGCCGTCACAGGATCCGCGCGAAGGCGGGCTCGACCCTCTTGAAGAAGGCGATCGCGAGGCCCAGCAGGATGACCGACACGAGCAGGAGCACGGCCAGGCCGACGAACTCCGGCGCGTGCCCGGCGCCGTGGGAGCTTCCCCAGATGACGTCGCGGTAGGACGTGAGGAGGATCGAGAACGGGTTCAGCGAGAGGACCTCGCGCACGCCCCGGGGCAGGCTGTCGAGGCTCTCGGTCGGATAGAGCACCGGGGAGAGGTAGAACCAGAGCCGGAGCACGTGGCCGGTCACGTTCGAGACGTCGCGATAGAAGGCATTCGCCGCCGACAGGGCCGTCGCGATGGCCAGCGTGAACACGAGCTGGACCCCGGCGATGAGCGGGATCGCCAGGACCCAGTACGTGAGCCGGTGGAGATAGAAGAGGAACACGATCGCGAGGGCTATGAGCCCGAAGGCGAAGCTCACGGTTCCCGCGAGCGTCGCCGACGTCGGCAGCACGAGCTTCGGGAACGGCAGCTGACGGATGAGGCTCTGCCTGCTCACGACCGAGTTCATCGCGTCGTTCAGCGTCGTGCTGAACCACTTCCAGGGCAGGATCGCCGCGAACAGGAAGAGGAGGAAGTCGGGTGTGCTGCGCTGGAAGATGAACGTGAAGACGACGTAGAACACCGCGATCTGCATCAGCGGGTCGAGGATCCACCAGAGCTGGCCGATGACCGTGTCGGCGTGCGTCCGCTTCATGTCGGCACCGACCAGGTAGCGGATGAGGCGGCGCCGGCTCGTGAGGTCGCCGACCCCTTCCGCGATGAGCGCGACGAAGCCCCGTCGCCGGACGCCGGACATGCCGCCGGCGAGCGCGTCCGAGGAAGTTCGCGTCATGGGCTTCCTACGATAGCACCGGCCAACCGTCGGATCGGCCGATGCGCAGACCCGTCTGGCGGGGGATCGCCGCGTGGCCCCCGACTCACGGCTTCTCGACGACGACGTGGAAGAAGTCGCGGGTGAGGTCCCAGCGGGGGTACCGGCCGAGGACCGGTTCGTAGCGCCGGTAGAACGCCTCGTCGAGCGGCCGTTCGCTGAACCGAACGGACCGGATCCGGAAGCCGACGCGCTCGAACATGCCCTCGTAGTCGGCCCAGCTCAGCCGGTTGACCCAGCTGGCGGCCCGCTCGGGCAGGCCCCGGCGGCGATAGAACTCGCGGAACACCTCGTCCTCGAACAGGAGGTGCGGGTAGGGGAAGAACACCTCGCGGTAGCGATGGGAGGCGAGCGGCCCGCGGTAGAGGTTGGCGCTGATCCAGGCGAGTCCGCCCCGGCCGAGGATCCGGTACAGCTCGGCCATGCTCGCGTGGGGGTGCGTGACGTGCTCGAAAACCGAGAACGAGATGATCCGCTCGAAGAAGTCCGCCGCGAACGGACGGTCCTCGGCGATGTCGGCCTGGACGAAGTGGGTGCGGTCGTCGGCGAGATCCGCCCACGCTCGTCGCTCGGAGATGTCGACGCCGTAGGCGTCCGCTCCGAGGTGATGGCTGAGGAGCCACACCTCGAACCCGGTCCCGCAGCCGAACTCCAGGACGCGCCGTCCCGCCAGGTCGATCGACCGGTGGACGCGCTCGAGCCTCCCCTCGGCCCGCTCCGTCAGGGACGCCTCGTCGAAGCCCACCGCCTGCTCGACGACGGGCTTCGAGGCGTACTCGGCGTTGAGCGCCTCGAAGAGGTCGATGTCGTACGGGCGGTCGCCGCCTTCCTCGGCCGCGCGGCGGCGGACGATCTCGGCCGCTCCGTCGATGACCGGCGGCTCGGGCCAGGGCCCCTTGACCGGGCGTGGGGCCGGGTGGATCGTGAAGCCCTGCGGCAGGCGACGCGGTCCCTCGGTGGCCGGGGACCGGTCGAGGGTCCGCAGTGCAGCCCGACCGGCGCGCAGCACGGTCGCGCGACCGACCGGCAGTCGATCGATCCACCCGACGACCCGCCGGCGCCAGCCAGCTCTCGGGGGGCGTCGTCCGCCACCCGTCATGGCGTGCCGCCCTCGAGCAGGCGCTCGTACAGCGCGAGCAGGATGCCGACCTGCGATTCCCAGCTGTAGGTCGTCCGAGCGGCGGATCGGCAGCGCTCCCTGAGCGCCTCGCGGTCGGCCGGCGGCAGCTCGAGGATGGATCGGATCCCCCGTGCGATGTCCGTTGGCGAGGTCGGGTCGACGAGGACCCCGCAGCCGGTCTCGCGAACGACCGCCGCCATCCCCGGCAGGTCCGAGGCGACGACCGGCACGCCCGCCGCGATCGCCTCCCACAGCTTGTTCGGCGTCGTGAACCGATGGTTGAGCGTCGTGGGCTGGATGGCCATGAGCATGACGTCCGACGAGGCGGTCCAGTCGAGCAGCGCCGACGGTGGGACCGGATCCACAGCGCGCACCCGGTCCCGGTATCGGGCAGACCCGGCGAGGCCGAGGATCTGATCGCGCTGGACGCCGTAGCCCATGAGGACGAGGACGGCGTCGGGGACCTCGAGGATCGCCTCCATGCCCTGCTCGATCCCCCGTTCCGTCATCAGGCCGCCCTGGTAGAGGACGACCGAGGTCGACGCGGACAGGCCCAGCCGCCGCCTGAGGAGGTCCGGTGGAGGCAACGGCGGCGTGTACAGGGCCGGCGTGTTCCGGATGACCGGCGGGTGGGCGACGCCGAGTTGTCGCTCGAGGATGTCGGCGTAGGCGTCGTTCACCGTGATCACGGCATCGCAGCGGCGCGCCCAGCGTCGCTCGAGGCCCCCGAGCAGCCACTTCCAGGGGCGGGCCATCGAGCCGAACACTCGTGAGTGGATGTAGACGTCGCGGCTGTCGTAGACCGTCGTCCCGCCATGGCGCCGGCGCGCCCGGTCGAGGGCGGGCAGCGACCCCGCCCACATGCCATGCCACAGGTCCGCGGGTTCGCTGATCTCGTCGAGGGCGATCGCCCAGGCCATGGGCCGGATGGGGAAGATCGCGAGGCGGCTCCGCCACCGACGGGGCGCACGGGCTGTGGTTCGGGCCCACCGCAACGGGGCTCCGAGCGGGGTTCCCCGGAGGCGCGACGGGACGCGCTCGGCGAGGGTCCCACCCGGCGCGGGCTCGGCCGGTGCGACTGTCGGGTCGGGCGCCGACTCGGCGGCGGCTTCGGGTGGCGCGGCGTCGGGAGCCGCGGCGGCGAGTCGTCGGATTGCCGCGAGCTTGCGGCGTCCCCGGCCGCGGAGTCCCGGGATGGCCAGCTCGGGGATGACCGGGGCGCGGCGGATCGTGAACTCCGGGAACGTGGATTCCAGCGGCACGCCGGGCTCCCAGCGGGCGTAGACCACGACGCGGTAGCCGGCCTCCACGGCGGATCGGGCCATGCGCTGGGTGCGTGAATCGAAGACACCCGTCGAATACGAGAGGTACGCGATCCGTTTGCCCCCGCCCGCCCGGCCAGAGCCGCTCACGCGGCCCCCAGCGCCTCGAAGATCTGGCGGTAGCGCCGGCCGTTCGCCTCCCACGTCCGGTTCTCGAGTACCCAAGCCCGTGCCGCCCGCCCGAGCTCCGCACGCCGGCCCGGATCGTCGACGAGGGGCTCGAGGACATCTGCCAGATGCCCGCTGTCGCCCGCCCGGAACGCGACGCCCGTCGCTCCCTCCTCGACGATCTCCCGAAGCGCGTCGACGTCGCTGACGACGAGCGCGCGCTCCATCGCCATCGCCTCGTAGGGCTTGAGCGGCGTGACGAGCTGCGCGACGCGGCTCGCGGTCCGCGGGACGACGAATACGTCGATGACGCTGTAGTAGCGGGCGATCTCCGCGTAAGGCACACGGCCGGTGAAGATCGCGATTGGATCGCGACCGGTCATGGCCAGTGACCGGGCCAGCTCCTCGAGCGGCGGACGCTCGGGTCCGTCACCGACGACGAGGGCGCGCACCCGACCCGCCCGCCGCCCCGGGCCGCGCCGATCGCGGAGCAGCGCCACGGCCTCGATGAGATGGCGGACCCCTTCGTACGCGTTGAGCGTCGACACGTAGCCCACGACGACGTCCCCTCCCTCGAAGCCCAACTGGGCCGCGAGCATGCAGCCCGTCTCGGCCTGCCGGGACAGGAGATACCGCTCGCTCGAGGCCCCCCCGTCCCCCTGGTGCGACAGCCATGTCTCCTCGAGGAAGCCCCGGACCTCGTAGACCACCGGCAACCCGAAGCGGTCGCGCAATGCGAGCGCGACCTGCGCGTTGCGGTGGTTGCTGGCGGGCTGGATGGCCGCGGGACGCAGCGACTCGACGAGATCGGCGGCCGCCTCGGCGTTGCGCGCGAGGGTCCGATCCGGCAGCGGCCCCGCGACGAGGTCCGGGAGCATCCGGTGGTACGGGATCCCATCCACGTCCTCTTCGGGCTGGGCGCGACGCCCAAGGTCGCCCGGGTACCCCGCGCGCGTCGCCATGTGCGGATCGAGGCCGGCCGCTCGCTGGCTTCGGGCGACCTGTTGCGACCGAAGCGTGTACCCCGCCTGAGTGTCCGGCAGCGAGTTCGTCAGGAGGTGGAGGACGCGCCCCCGGACCGCGTCCAGCCGTTCGGCGCGGGGATCGAGACGAGGCCGCCAGCCCGGTTCGAGGATGCGTCGCTCGGACGCGAGGCGGGCCCGCAGCCGGCGCACCAGCTCATGCTCGTAGCCGGCGGCCGCCGCGGCGTCGAGCGCCGCCTTGGCGTCACTGAAGCGACCGGTCCGGAACGCGATCTCGGCCGCCATGGCCCAGTCGCGCCCGCGGCTGAGCGTCCGCCCTTCGAGGGCCGCCGCGGCTGTCGTCGGGAAGCCGAGCGCGAGCGCGACGGCGGCGATCCTCACGGCCGTGCGGTCTGGGCCGCTCCCCGCCGCCTCGATCGCGAGGCGGACGGCGTCGTCGCGTTGCCCGAGCACCGAGCGGGCCATGACGGA
>VBHW01000082.1:1817-3794 GCA_005881055.1 Chloroflexota bacterium | reverse complement strand
ATCGATCGGCTCCGGAGCATCGTCGCGGCTCCCGGCCGCGGACTCGGTCACGGCCGCGGGCGATCGGCGGACGGTCCCTCCGGATGCGGGCGATGCCCCGCACCACTCTCCGGATGTGGGCGATGCCCGGCTCGAGTCTCCACGGCTCCGGCCTTGGGGGCGTGTTCGGCGATACTGCTGTCGCCCGATCCTGGGCATGCCGCAGCGCCGCCCGACCCGCCTGCCGGCCGGCCTGCACCGAGACTGAGGACCATGCCCGAGACCGTAGCACACGTCGTCGGCGCCAGGCCGAACTTCATGAAAGCCGCGCCGGTGATCCGCGCCCTGGCGGACACCCGCGCCGGCCAGGTCGTCATCCACACGGGCCAGCACTACGACGCCGGGCTCTCGGACGTGTTCTTCCGCGACCTCGGCCTGCCCGAACCCGACGTGAACCTCGGCGTGGGCTCAGGCTCCCAGGCGGCCCAGACGGCGGCGCTCATGGTGGCCCTCGAGCGCACGTTCGTCGACGCGCCGCCAGCCCTGGCGGTCGTCTACGGCGACGTCAACTCGACGATCGCCGCGGCGCTCGTCGCCGCCAAGCTCAACCTCCCGCTGGCCCACGTGGAGGCCGGCCTGCGGAGCTTCGACGACACGATGCCCGAGGAGATCAACCGGCGCGTCACGGACCTCCTCGCGGACCTCCTCTTCGTCACGAGCCCGGAGGGAGTCGACAACCTGGCCCGCAGCGGCGTCGCACCGGACCGGATCCACTTCGTCGGCAACCCGATGATCGACACGCTCCTCGCGAACCTCGCACGGTTCGACGTCGCGGCCATCCGCGACCGGCTCGGCCTGCCCGCCCGCTACGCCGTCGCGACCATGCACCGGCTGGCGAACGTCGATCGGCCGGAGCAGGCGGCCCGGGTGGCCGGGATGCTGCGTGCGGTCGCAGAGATCGTCCCGCTCGTCCTGCCCCTCCATCCCCGAGGTCGCCCGATGCTCGAAGCGGCCGGCCTCATGGCCGATGACCGACTGATGGTCATCGAGCCGCTCGGGTACGTCGACTTCATGTCCCTCGTGCGCGGCTCGGCGCTCGTCGTGACGGACTCCGGCGGGATCCAGGAGGAGACGACGATCCTCGGCGTGCCATGCTTGACGGTCCGCCCGAACACCGAGCGTCCAATCACGATCACCCACGGCACGAACCGGCTCGTGACGCCCGAGGATGTCCCGCCGACCGTGCGCTCCATCCTGGCTTCCGGAGTGCCCGACGGCATGGACCGGCCGCCACGGAGCGGATCGCGGGCATCATCGCGGAGTGGGTTGCCGCACGTCCCTCTGTGGACGCCTCGCGGCGCCTCCTCGCCTGAGCCCGACTCTGGCTGTCGGCGGTGGCCGCTCGACCCCACACGCACTATCCTCTCGCCGACAGATCGACCCTCGTGCGAGACTGCCGCCGCGTCCGACGGCCAGACGCGGACGCACCACGGACTACGGAGGCAGCGTGAACGAAGACCGGCGCGTTGCGGTGATCGGGCTCGGCTACGTCGGGCTGCCGCTGGCGATCGCCTTCACCGAGGCTGGGCTCGAGGTGGAGGGCATCGACGCGCTCCCGAGCCGGGTCGCCGAGCTCTGCGCCGGCACCTCGCCGATCGACGACGTCTCCGACGAGCGGCTCCGCGCGGCCCTGAACGCGGGCCTCAGGATCACCGGGCCCGAGACGGCCGGCCTCCGCGATGACGACGCGGTCTTCGTCTGCGTCCCGACGCCGATCACGTCCACGAAGGACCCCGACCTCGGCCCGCTCCTCTCTGCCGCGGCGACGATCCGCGAGCGGCTCCGCGCCGGGCAGCTCGTCATCCTCCAGTCGACGACGTTCCCCGGCACGACGAACGGGCCGTTCCGCGCCGCGCTCGAGGAGGGCGGCCTGAAGGCCGGTGCCGACTTCGACCTCGCGTTCGCTCCGGAGAGGGTCAACCCGGGCGATCCCGCGAG
>VBHW01000082.1:0-1790 GCA_005881055.1 Chloroflexota bacterium | reverse complement strand
CCGCCACCGCCCGCGCTGCCGCGCTCCTCCGGCGCATCAACGACCGCGTGGTGGAGCTCTCGTCGCCGGACGCGGCCGAGCTGGCCAAGCTCCTCGAGAACGTCTTCCGGAACGTGAACATCGCGTTCGTCAACCAGCTGGCGCTCCTGTGCGAGCGGATGGGCCTCGACGTCTGGGAGGTCATCAACGCCGCGGCGACGAAGCCCTTCGGGTTCATGAAGTTCACCCCGGGCCCGGGTGTCGGCGGCCACTGCATCCCGGTCGATCCCTACTACCTCGCATGGCGCGCCCGCGAGTTCGACTTCATCGACCGCTTCATCGAGCTCGCCGGCGACATCAACTTCGCGATGCCCCGCCACGTCGTCGACCTCGTCGCGGAAGCGCTCAACGACCGTAGCCGTGCCCTCCGGGGCGCGCATGTCGGCGTCGTCGGGGTGGCCTTCAAGCCGAACGTCCAGGACGCGCGGAACTCACCGGCCGCGGAGGTCATCGCCGGGCTCGTCGCGCGCGGCGGCGACGTCCGGTTCCACGACCCCCACGTGACGACCTTCCGTGACGCCGGAGGCCGGGTTCACCAGGGCGAGGACCTCGACGCGCTCCTCGACTGGGCGGACGCGATCGTCGTGGTGACGGCCCACACGGCGGTCGACTGGGGCCGCCTGTACGAGCGCGCGGCGCTCGTCGTCGACACCGTGGACAGCTCGCGCGGTCATGCCCTTCGCGATCGGCAGGTGCTCAGGCTGGGCGCCGGCTGGTCCGCGGCCTGACCGCCACTCCTCGGGTGGAGGCAAACGCCCCGACGACCGCGACGGCGGCACCTTCCGGCTCGGCCCGTCGACAGCGGCCGGTCCTCATGATCGCGCACACCTACTACGACGAGGACCCGCGGGTCCGCCGCGAGGCCGAGGCCCTCGTCGCGGCGGGTCGGCCGGTCCACGTCATCGGACTGCGCCGCCCTGGCGACGAGCGGGCCGGCGTCCTCGAAGGCGTCTACGTGCGGCGGATCGACGTCCAGCGTCACCAGGGGGCCGGCGTCGGGACGTACCTCCGCGAGTACCTCGCGTTCCTCGTCCGGAGTGGCTGGGCGGCGGCCCGGGCGCACCGGCGTGAGCGGTTCGGGCTCGTGCAGGTGCACACGGTTCCCGACTTCCTCGTGTTCGCCGCCCTGCCCCTGCGCATGGCCGGGGTGCCCGTGCTCCTCGACCTCCACGAGGCGATGCCCGACTTCTTCCGGGCTCGCTTCGTCGGCGCCGCGAACCCGATCACCCACCGGCTGCTCCTGCTCCAGGAGCGGGTGTCGGTCGGGCTCGCCACCGCGGCCGTGACGGTGAACGAGGCGGTCGAGGACAGACTCGTCGCGCGCGGGATCCCCCATGACAAGCTCTCGATCATCCGGAACAGCCCGTCCACGTCGCGCTTCGATCCGGCCGGACGGCCGCGGCGGGCCTTCGCGGCCGACGGGACGGTTCGCCTCGTGTACACAGGCGCCCTGACGCCGATCTACGAGCTCGACGTCCTCCTCGAGGCGATGGCGCTCGTCGTCGAGCGGCGTACCGACCTGCGCCTCCACCTCGACGTCTACGGCCGGGGCGACTCCGAACAGGCCCTCCGGGCACGGGCCGAGGAGCTGGGTTTGGCAGACGCGGTCGCGTTCCACGGCCGCATCCCGCTGGCTGACGTGCCCGCCGTCATCGCCGCGGCGGACGTCGGCCTCGCCCCGACGCGGCTCGACGGCTACACCGGGCTGACGCTCTCTACCAAGGTGTACGAGTACGCGGCGATGCGCAAGC
>VBHW01000081.1:1520-7493 GCA_005881055.1 Chloroflexota bacterium | reverse complement strand
CGTTATCGAGGGCACAGGCCGGCCCTCAACGCCCGAATCGCGACCCCGCCTGCGGCTCGCCACGCATGACTCGGAGACGATCCTCCGTCGCGAAGCGCCGAAAGGGCGAGCTTGGCGCTCCGGTAATGCCCCCGCGGCCAGATGCCACCACGTCCCGGTCACTGAGTGCCACCACGTCCCGGTCAGTACGCTTCAGCCAAAACGGGTGAGCGAGGGGTAACGATGGCGAAAAACGGCCGCCCGGCGAGTCAACGAGCGGCGGCGCGAGATGGTGGCACTCGTGCGGGAGGGTACCAGCCAGCGCTCGGTCGCTCGTCGCTTCGGGGTCGGTCTGGCAACCGTCCAACTGTGGCTCGCCCGGGCAGCTGAGCGCCCCCTCGACAAGGTCGACTGGGCGGACCGCAGTTCGCTGCCGCTCCATCGGACGCGGACCCGAGGCGAACTCGAGGACCTGGTCCTCGACGTCCGGCGCTGGCTCCGCGAGGAGAGCACGCTGGGCGAGTACGGCCCGGCCGCGATCCGTCGCGAGCTCGAGGCGCGGAGCGACCTGCCAGGCCCGCTGCCCGCCCTCCGGACGATCGCCCGGATCCTCGACCGGCGCGGCGTCCTCGACGCCCGTCAGCGGGTCCGGCGGCCCGCTCCACCGGCGGGCTGGTACCTGCCCGACGTGCGGGAGCGAGCGGCCGAGCTCGACAGCTTCGACGTCATCAGCGGCCTGCAGCTCAAGGGCGGAGTCGACTTCGATGTGCTGACGGGGATCTCCCTCCATGGCGGACTCACCGCCACCTGGGTGCAGCCGGCGGTGAGTGCCGTCTCGACCGTCCGCTCGCTGCACGAGCACTGGCAGCTGGTCGGCCAGCCGACCTACGCCCAGTTCGACAACGACACCCGGTTCATCGGCGGCAACGCCCATCCGAACTCGATCGGGCCGGTCATCCGGTTCTGTCTCGCCGTCGGCGTCGTGCCGGTCTTTGCGCCGCCCGTCGAGATGGGTTTCCAAGCCGCGATCGAGGCCTACAACGGGCGCTGGCAACGCAAGCTGTGGGCCCGCTTCTGGGATCCGAGCCTGCTCGACCTCCAAGTGCGCAGCGAGGCCTACGTGGCGGCCAGCCGGCGACGCTCGGCGATCCGCATCGAGGCGGCTCCTGCGCGACGGCTGCTTGACCTCGACGACCTGCCCGACCTCACCGCTCCACCGGCGGGTCGGCTCGTCTTCCTCCGCCGGACGAGCGACGCCGGCAACGTCTCGATCCTGCGCCGCTCGTACCCGGTCGATCCCCGCTGGCTTCACCGACTCGTCCGTGGCGAACTCGACCTCGACAGCCAACGGCTGCGTTTCTTCGCTCTTCGGCGGCGCGAGCCGACCGACCAGCCACTCCTTGGCGAAGTCACCTTCGAGCCACCCGCGCGCTGGTTCCGCTGACCGGGAGGTGCTGGCACTTTCTGTCCAGTCGCAGTTTCAAGTGACCGGGAGGTGGTGGCACTTGGCCCCCCCACCGCTATGTGCCGGGTTGCGGCGCGACCAACGCGGTCTCAGGGCGGCTCCGAGCTGCCGGCCAAGGGCGATCTGCTCGCTCCGTGCGCAGGTGAGGGGCATGCGGTCGCGTCAGGGCAAGATCTGCCGGAGCTTTAGCGCCGGCAGCGATATCCAGACCGCGAGCGCCGCTGAACGGCCCTAGCCGGCGTCCTCCATGTGGTAGACCACGAGCTTGCCGTTCTCGACGTTGAAGTACACGAGCACCGGCTGGAGCGATGCGGCGTGTTCGGAGAGGTGGCCGGGCGGGAACTCGGTCCCGTTGTCGAGCTGGCCGATGACGAACGTGAGCGTGATGCCGCTGCTCGTGCGTAGCGTGAACCCACTCACCTTGTCGAGGGCGGTCGCCTGGATGCTCGTCACGACGCCCGCCACGGGCGATTGGGGCATTTCGCCGCTGCCGCCGGGCGAGGCACTACCCGAGGGAGAGGATGGCGCCGTGGGCGACGGCAGGTTCGACGTCGCCTGGGCGCTCGCGTTCGGGCCACAGCCGCCGGCGACCACCGCAACGACCGAAACGAGCGCGACCGCCCGGAGCGACGCGAGGATCCGGGCCTGCCGGGGCGGCGCGATCACGCGTGGCCGGAGTCTGTCCCGCTGCTGCCCGGCACGCGCAGTGGGATCCGCTCCGCACAGCCCGGGCATGTGGCAGCACCGGCGTCGAACGTCGGGACGTCGAGCGTCCATAACGCGTTGAGCGGGTAGACGCGCCCGGTCGTCGGCGAGGTGAGCGTCTGCAGCCCGCCGCTCCGGTCGACGAGGACATGGCAGCCGACGATCTCGCCGCCGGCGGCCTCCACGGCCGGCAGCATCGCCAGGAGCGACCCCCCGGTCGTCAGGATGTCGTCGACGAGGAGGACACGTTCCCCGGGCTCGATCCGGAAGCCGCGCCGGAACTCGCGCCGACTCGTGCCATCGGGTTCAGAGACCTCCTCGGCGAAGATGTCCCGGACGCGCAGCTGACGGGCGGTCTCGAACGCGAGGATGATCCCGCCCGTCGTGGGTCCGGCGACGACGTCCACCATCGCCGCCCCGTCGGCGTCGCGGTAGCGCGCCGTCCAGAACGCACAGAGCTCGCCCGTGGCTGCCGGGTCCTGGAGGACGAGGAACTTCTCGAGGTACCGCTCGGAGTGGCGGCCGCTCTTCAGGCGGAAGTGGCCGTCCGTCAGGGCTCCCGACTGCCGGAAGATGGCTTCGGTGCGTGCCGCGATCGCGACGCGGGCGGCCGCGGCGAGGGCCGGTCGGACGGTCGTCATGCGCGCAGTCTACGGCCGGTACTCGACCCCTTTCGCCGAGCCCGCGGCGGGCTTCCGCGGCAGCGCCGTGCCGATGAACGACCGGTACGACGAGTGCCCCGCGTGGGCGGCGGCGAGCGCCAGCTCGTCGACCAGCCGAGCCGGCAGGGTGGGGTCCGCGAAGACCGCGGTGCCGACCTGGACGGCGACGGCGCCGACGGCGAGGTAGTCGAGCACGTCGTCGAGGGACGTGATCCCGCCGATGCCCACGACCGGGATGTCGACGACCTGGCAGACCTCGTAGACGACTCGCAGTGCGATCGGCTTGATCGCCGGTCCGGACACGCCTCCGAACACGTTCCCGAGCAACGGCCGTCGCCGGTCCACCGCGACGGCGATGCCGGACAGGGTGTTGACGGCCGTCAACGCGTCGGCGCCCGCGTCGGCGATGGCCCGCGCGATCGGGCGCACGTCGGCGACGTTCGGCGACAGCTTGACGAGGAGCGGCAGGTCGGTCGCGCGTCGGACGGCGGCCGTGACCGCGCCCGCGGCATCGGCGTCGATCGCGAACTGGATCCCGCCCTTGCCGACGTTCGGGCAGCTGATGTTGAGCTCGATGCCGGCGATGCCGGGCACACCGTCGAGCCGGCGGACCACCTCGACGTAGTCGGCGATCGACTCGCCCGCGACGTTCACGAGCACCGGCGTCCGCCACGCCTGCCAGAGCGGTGCGTACTTCTCGACGACCGCGTCCACACCTGGGTTCTGGAGCCCGATGGAGTTGAGCATCCCGCCGGGTGTCTCGGTCACCCGGGGTGGAACGTTGCCGATCCGCGGCTTGAGCGTCGTCCCCTTGCAGCAGATGGCGCCGAGCCGGGCGACGTCGACGACGTCTCCGTACTCGATGCCGTAGCCGAACGTGCCCGACGCCACGAGGATCGGGTTGGCCAGCCGGAGCCCACCGTGCGCGGGAGCGAGATCGACGGTCAGGTCGACCGCCGAGGCGTCCGCCCCGAGGCCGGGCCCTGGGCCGTCGCCCGCCCGCCGCGACCCCGGTGGCGTGACGGGAGCCGCGCGAGTCGCCGCCGGGCTCCCCGAGACGATCGCGCTCTTTTGCCTGCGCACCGTCGGGGTCCGCTTCGATCGTGCCGTCGTCCGGTCTGCCGACGTGACGACCCGCCGCTTCGCCTTCACCAGCCGGCCTCCCAGGCGATCTCCTCGCTCGCGAAGACCGGGCCCTCGCGACACACGCGCTGGGGCGTCCCGCCCGTGCTCATGACGACGCAGCCGAGGCAGGCGCCAACCGCGCAGCCCATGTTCTGCTCCATCGACACCTGGAGGAAGGCCTTGCGTCGCGCGTGGGGCGAGCCCGGCGGATCGACCTTGCCCGCCCCGCGCTTCCGACCCAGTCGGGCTACGCCGAGCCGCCCCCGGCGACCCGCCGCGAGCGTGGCGAGCGCGCGCAGCATGGGTCCGGGGCCGCAGGCGAAGGCCTGGTCGGCCCAGGCCTCGTAGGCCGGCACGAGCTCCGTGACGAAGCCGTGGTGGCCGAGCGAGCCGTCGTCGGTCGCGACGACGTACTCGACCTCGTCCGGGAGGAGGCTCGATGGGTAGACGTCGCGGGCGTTGGCGGCCCCGAACAGGAGCACGACCTGGCGGCCGTCACGAACGGCCTCGTCGGCGAGCATCCGGACGCCGGCGATGCCGAGGCCGCCCGCCACGAGGAGGAGGTGGCGGCTGCGCGAATCGACTTCGAACGGGCGGCCGAGCGGGCCCAGCATGTCGATCGTGTCGCCCGCCCGCAGCCGCGTGAACCAATCGGTGCCGCGCCCGACCGTCCGGAAGTGGATCGTGATGATCCCGGTCGCGGCATCGACGGTGTTGAACGAGAACGGCCTGCGCAGGATCAGTCCCGACCAGTCGCCGGCGCGAACGTGCACGAACTGGCCCGCCCGCGAGCCACTCGCGAGGGCCGGCGCGTGGAACGACTGGAGCCATTGGCCGGGCAGGATCTCCCGGCTGTCGACGAGCTCGGCTGCGACCAGGCGCATCGTCACCCGCGATCGCCACCCCCGTGGCCGTTCTTGCTCGGTCGACCCCGGGAGCCGCCGGGACGATCGTCGGGCGCCGGGCCGCGGTCGTCAGGCGCCGGGCCGCCTTCGCCGGCCTCCTCGCCGCCTCCATCCTCGCCCTCGCCATCGGCGCCCACTCCGTCCTCGGCCGCTCCAGCCTCGTCCGCGGCCCCGGCTTCCTCGCGGGGCGCGATCGAGGGGAACGCCTCGGCCAGCGCATCGGCCAGGTCGCCGAACACGTCCGTCGGGTCGTAGAAGTCGACGAGGTCGTCGGCGCTCGCGAGCGTTCGCCATTCGCCGCTCGCGTCGTCGGGCACGACCTCGGCGTGGAAGTCGCCATCGCGGCCGAGGGTCAACCGCTCGTCTTCGTCGTCGACGACCACGAAGTCGCCCAGGCGGACCGTGAGGATCTCGGCCTGGGCAGAGAACTGCTCGAACAGCCGTGCCTCGGCGCGCTGGCTGCGATCCTGGTACGCGAGGGCGAGGTCATACAGGCGGCGTGCCGCCTCCTCCTCGTCAGCCGGCGGCTCGGTTGCGGCCTGGCGCGCGGCCCACGAGTCCGCGGCCTCCGCGTACACGTCCTCACCGACCGCGAACGAATCGGCTGCCGGGACGTGGGCCGTGTCGAGGAGGTCGCCGGCTGCCGTCGGCTCGGCCGCAAGCCCAGCTGCTTCCCGGGCGGCCTCGGCGAAGGCCGTGAACAGGTCGGCTGGGTTGTACAGCTCGACGAGCTCCGCGGGCGACTCGATGACCTCGGTGTCGCTGATCCACTCCCCCGTCTCCTCGTCCTGGTAGCGGCTCCGGCTCCGGAACGTCAGGTCGGGCGCGATCGACAGGTAGTCGGGGTCGTCGTCGATGAGCGTCAGGCCACCGAGCTCGTTGATCCGCTTGCCGTGCCGGTCGAGGAACTTGCGGAGCTGTTCGGTCGCCTGGACGAGGAAGTCGGAACGCTCGAGGGCGGCGTCGGCCGCGAGCTCACCGAGCAGGTCGTTGCGGCTCGTCTCCATCGTCGCCTCCTTCGTCAGCCGTGGTATTCGAGGTCGGGTCCCATGCGCTCGCGCAGGAACATCGAGTGGTGGCGCTCGAACAGCCACTCGCCGGCACCGTGCCCGAGCACGCGGGTGGCGCCGTC
>VBHW01000081.1:0-1503 GCA_005881055.1 Chloroflexota bacterium | reverse complement strand
ACGTTGTCGAAGTCCCAGCCGTGCGCGACGTTGTACCAGCCGATGAACCGGATCCCGAAGCGCTCCTCGTACTCACGCACCTGCCGCGGGAACAGCGTGCGCATGAAGAACTTGAAGAACGGGTCGCGGCCGTGGCGGACGCTGAAGTACGTGGCGAGGACGGGCACGGGCTGGCGGTCTCCGCTGATGCGGGGCTTGTTTGGGGCTGGGACGGCGGTTATTGTCGCACGCTCCCCGGGTCAGATTGCCCTGCGTCGGCTTCGGCAGGCGCCGGGCCGTCGCCCGTTCGAGCCGCCTCGTCGCCGGTTCGAGCCGCCTCCTCCCTCGCCCCCGTCGTCTCGTCGCTCGTTCGAGCCGCCTCGATCTCGCCCACCGTCCGTGTCGTGCTCGCAAGCGGTCGACGCCTCCCGCGCCGATCGGCCGCGACGAGGCGCAGGAGGAAGATGATCGTCTGGCCGGCGACGAGCAGGAGCGCGATCGTCGCGAAGAGCAACGCGGCGCTCAGCCAGGTCGGCCAGTCGTTGGCGACGCTGATCGGGGTCAGCCCGATGAGCACGGCCAGGAGCACGAGCTGGATGCGGAAGCAGCCGAGGCCCGGCCCGCGCTCGGCGTCGAGGTCCTCGCCCTTGTACGGCACGGCGCGAACGGACGATTGCCCCTCATCCTCGGTCGGGCGGCGCTCGGGGGCCGCCGGCTGATCAGACACGAGTCGGAAGGGTACCTCCGCCTCGCGTGGGGCGCCTGAAACCCCAACGGACCAACGACCCGACGCCGCGCGGTCAGATGGTGCGCCAGGACCACCAAACGACGGCCTCGGCGCCCTCTGCTGGGCTGCTTGGCGTGTCAGCGTCCCCAAATGACGACGCGACCCCTAGTTCCTTGGTCGCTTGGGGACGCTCAGTCCCCAAGGGCCGGGCTCGCCCGGCAGTGGCACACGAACGTTCCAACGGAAACCACGTCGGCGACCAGCGGATCGCCGTGCGTTCCAAATCGACCATCGAGCCGCCGAATGTCCGCTCGCTCGCTCATCGGGCGATCCAGCCGGCGCCCAACGGACCTCTCGAGCGTCGCCTGAACGCGGGGTCCTGTGCCCCGCGCCAGCCCGTCCGCGTGCGCATGGTGCACGCTACGACCGGACGACAGCCGCCAACGGGCCTCAGACGAGGCGTTCGGCGGTCACATGTTGCGGGTGGCGCCCCAAACGACCGGTAGCGAAGGTCAAGGGCGCCGATTCGCGGTGGACGCCGATCACAACGTGCACTGGGTGCACGCCGCGGGGTGTTCCATGGACCCCCGCCATGCGATCGCCCGGCCCGACACGCGTCGCTACCATCACGCCCATGACGACGAAGGACCGCGCAGCGGCGGATACGCGCTTCGCGTGGCACCCCGAGCCCGAGCTCATCGGGATCCGGGACGAGCGCGCGTCGCGGGCAGCCCTCGAGGAACTGGGCCGGGAGGCCTGGCGGACCGCCCTCGACTACCTCTACGACGAGGCGTTCC
>VBHW01000080.1 GCA_005881055.1 Chloroflexota bacterium | reverse complement strand
CTCGTGCTGTCGTTCGAGGCGCTGTCGGACAACGTCACGAGCGACGATCTCCTGCGGACGATCCTCGCCCGGATCCCCGCCCCTGTGGTACCGCTTCGTGAGCATGTCGTCGCTGGCGTCGGCGCCTGAGCGCATCCTCCAGCGCCTCGACTGGCACGTCATCCGGCGGCTGGACGGCCTGCTCCAGGGCGATTACCGGACGCTCTTCTATGGCCAGGGCGTCGACCTCGCCGACCTCCGCGAGTACCAGCCGGGCGACGACGTGCGCTACATCGACTGGAACATCACCGCACGTATGGACGCGCCGTACGTCCGCCAATACACGGAGGACCGCGAGATCACCGCGTGGTTCCTCCTCGACCTCAGCCCGTCGGTCGACTTCGGCACCGCGGACGCCGAGCGCCAGAAGCGCACGGTCCTCATCGACTTCGTGACGACGCTCGCCCGTCTCCTCACGCGGCACGGGAACCGCGTCGGGGCCGTGTTCTACGGCAACCGCCCGGAATCGCGGACGATCCCGGCTCGGGGCGGCCGCGTCCAGGTCCTTCGGCTCGTGAAGGACCTGCTCGAGCAGCCACGCCGTCCGAACGCCCCGCTGACCGACCTGGCACCGCTCCTCGAGGGCGGCAGGCAGTCGATCAAGCGGCGGTCCCTCGTCTTCATCATCTCCGACTTCATCAGCGTCCCGGGCTGGGAGCGGCCGATGAACCTGCTCGCGCGCCGCCACGAGGTGCTCGCCGTGCGGCTCGTCGACCCGCGCGAAGTCGAGCTCCCGGATGTCGGGCCGCTGATCATGGAGGACGCCGAGACCGGCGAGCAGCTATATGTCGACACGCACGACCGCGGGTTCCGGCGGCGGTTCACCGCCGCGGCCGAGCAGCGCGAGGCGACCCTCCAGGCGGCCTTCCGACGATCCGGCGTCGACGCGGTGTCGATCTCGACTGACGAGGACCTCGTCCGGGGCATCCTGCGCATGGCCGCACGCCGACGGGCGCGGCGGAGGTAGCGGTGTCGTTCATCTGGCCGGCGATGCTCCTGGCGCTGCTGCTCCTCCCGCTCGGGCTCGCGGCATACGCGCTGCTCGGGCGACGCCGACGAGGTCACGGCGGCGCCTTCGGCCCGCTCGTTGTCCGTCCGGCGACCCGATCCACGGACCGCCGACGGCGGATCCCGGGCGCGCTCCTCGTCCTCGGATTCGGCGTGCTGCTCGCCTCCCTCGCCCGGCCTCAGAGCGTCGTCAGCCTGCCGACCGTCGAGGGGACGGTCATCCTCGCCTTCGACGTCTCGGGCAGCATGGCCGCCACCGACTTCCAGCCGACGCGGATGGAGGCCGCCAAGGCGGCAGCCCGGGCATTCGTCGCGCGCCAGCCGTCGACGGTCGCGATCGGCGTCGTCGCGTTCAGTGACAGCGGGCTGGCGGTCCAGGTGCCGACCCACGACCAGGCGACGATCGTCGCGGCGATCGACCGGCTCGGCCCCGAGCGCGGCACCTCGGTCGGGCAGGGGATCCTCATCTCGCTCAACGCGATCGAGCTCGCCTTGAACGGCCCCGCGACGAACTACTACAGCAACCGCTCGCCCGAGCCGACCCCCGAGCCGACGCCGGTCCCGCCCGGGACGCACGCGCCTGCGCTCATCGTGCTCATCAGCGACGGCGAGAACAACGAGAGCCCCGACCCGCTCCAGGCCGCGCGGCTCGCTGCCGAACGGGGCGTGCGCATCGACACCGTCGGCATCGGCAGCGCGGCCGGCGTGACCCTCGACGTCAACGGCTTCCGCGTGCACTCGTCGCTCGACGAGGCCACGCTCCAGGGGGTCGCCGACGCGACCGGCGGCACGTACTTCGGCGCCGAGAACCAGTCCGACCTCTCGTCCATCTACGACAACCTCGATACCCAGCTCGTCGCCAAGCCGCAGGCGATCGAGGTCACGGCGCTATTCGTCGCTGCCGGCGTGCTCCTGCTGCTGGCCGGCGCCTTGGCCTCGCTGCGCTGGCTGGGCCGCCTGCCATGAGCGGGACGTGGCTGGCGACGCGATCGTCCATCGCAGCGGGGAGGGACGCGTAGATGTCGATGCTTTGGCCGGGGTTCCTCGTCGCGCTCGCGATCGTCCCCGCGCTCGTCGCCGCCTACGTCTGGACGCTCCGCCGGCGGAGACCGGCCGGCATCCGCTACTCGAGCCTCGGCCTCATCCGGGAGGCCGCGCCGCGCTCCTCGTGGATCCGCCGCCACCTGCCGTTCGCGCTGCTCTGCCTCGCGCTCGCGAGCATGGTCGTCGCGCTCGGGCGGCCGATCACGATCGCGACGGTGCCGACCGGGCAGGCCACGGTCATCCTCGCGATCGACGTGTCGCGGAGCATGTGCTCGACGGACATCGCCCCGAGCCGGCTGGAGGTGGCCGAGCAGGCGGCATCGTCGTTCATCTCTCGGCAGGGCTCCAACCGCCAGATCGGCATCGTCGCGTTCGCGGGCTTCGGCGAGGTCATCCAGGCGCCGACGAACGACCAGGAGGTGCTCCTCGACGCGGTCCGCAGCCTGACGACCGGCCGGCGGACGGCGATCGGCAGTGGGATCCTCACGTCGATCGACGCGATCGCCGAGGTCGACAAGTCGGTCGCCAAGAGTGTCACCGACACGTCAACGACGGTTCCGCCCGAGCCCGTCCCCAAGGGCGCCTACGCACCCGACATCATCGTGGTCCTGACGGATGGCGTCAGCAACACCGGGCCGCGGCCCGTCGACGCGGCCCAGCAGGCCGCGGATCGCGGGGTCCGCGTCTACACGATCGGGTTCGGGACGGCGAACCCCGGCAACTCCCTGCCGGCCTGTGGCGCGCAGTACATCGGCAACGAGCCCTTCGGCGGCGGATTCCCGGGTGGCGGCTTCGGCGGTGGCGGCGGGTTCCGGCGCGGGATCGACGAGGCGACGCTCAAGCAGGTCGCCGCGATGACCGGCGGGGAGTACTACGCGGCCGAGAGCGCCGACCAGCTCCAGGCAGTGTTCGACGGGCTTCCGACGTACCTCATCCTCAAGCACGAGGTCGTGGAGGTGACGGTTGTCTTCGCCGCGGTCGGGGTGCTGCTCGCCGGGCTGGCGCTCCTCCTCGGGCAGGCTTGGCGACCAATGCCCTGAGCCCGCGGACGCGGCGAATCGGCGATCATCGGCGCCCGACGGGACGATCTGGCTAGTTCTCAGCGTCATCAGGCGCGCTAACGTCGGGTTCCTCGATGACTGCCCTGGACGTCCATCGCGTCCGCCGCGGCCAGCCGCGGACGCTGCCGCGGCGAGCCCGCGGCTCCGATACCGCCGCCGCCCCCGAGGACGTCCTCGTCTTCGAGCAGTCGGAGGCCGGCTTCAGCCTCGTCGGCGGGACCGGCCGCGGAACGAGCTGGGCCGGGATCGTCGACATCGCGCGCGATCGCTCGCTCGTCAGCCGCGCATGGGATGCCGGCGTGCCCCTCCGGCTCGCCGGCGCGCGCCCGAGCCAGGTCGCCGGCCCGTACCACGCGAAGCACGCCGTCGCCGTGCCGGTGGGCGACCGCCACGTCGTCGTCCTCGGGTCCCAACGGGCGATCGACCTCCGGGACACGGACGTCCTGCGCCTGGCGGCCGCCGCCGTCGACCGCGCGAAAGGCGTGCCGGCCGACAAGCTCCTGGCCGACGAGCTCGAGCTCGTGCACGCGCTGCGGACCCTCATGGCGTACCGCCCGGAGAACGTCCGCGACACCCTCCGGCACATTGCGACCGTTGCCGCGGCCGCGCTGTCGTGCGAGGTCGCGCTCATCCGCGTCGAGCGTGAGGGAGAGCCGGTGACCGAGGCGATCGGGATCGGCCCTGTCGCCAAGGGGCGCCTCGAACCGGGCGTCGACCCGTATCTCGCTGCCTGCGCAGAAGCCGGCGAGCCATCCGTCAACCAGGCCAGCCATCCGGACGTCGACATCTTCGGGATCGAGGTTGCCTCCTACCTGACTCTGCCGATCGGCGCCGACCCGGCGCTGGGAGCCCTGGCGCTCGCTCACTCGATCGACCGGCCGCGCGGCTTCACGTCGCTCTGCCAGCGCATCGGCCGGGCGGTTGCCGACGCCGCCGAGCTCCTCATCAGCCAGGCCGCCGCCCGCGAGCAGCTCGCGGCCGAGCGCGATCTCCTCGCACGCATCAGCAGCACGGACGCCCTGACCGGAGTGGCCAACCGCCAGGCCTGGAACGACGAGGCAACCCGGCTCGCGGCCGCCCCGCCGGTGCTCGCCTACGTCCTGAGCTGCGACCTCGACGGCCTCAAGGCGGCGAACGACTGGTACGGCCACGCGGCCGGCGACGCGCTCCTCCGCGCCACGGCGCGGCTCCTCACGACGAGCACCCGCGAGGGCGATCTCGTGGCGCGGATCGGGGGTGACGAGTTCGCCGTGCTCCTGCGCGACGCCGACGCCGTGGCCGCGCGGCGCGTCCGTTCCCGCATCCGGAGGGCCGAGCGCGGCCGGCGGCCGACGGACGACGGGCTCGTCCCGCGGCTTTCCGTCGGGCTCGCCGAGGTCGTCGGCAACGACATCGAAGCGGCGCGCCATGTCGCCGACGCGCGCATGTACGCGGACAAGCGCCGGCGGGCCGCGGCAGGTCCGGGTGCCAGCCTGCGGATCCGCCCGCGGGACCGACGCGACCGCCGGGGACGGCGCACACCGGCCTGACCCCGCCCGGGAAGCCGCGCGTTGAGCCGGTCCGCCGCCTCAGTCGATCGGCGCCACCTCGGTCGCCGGTTCCAGGACGGCCATTGTGATCGGGTCCGAGACGGCGTTCTCGCGCCGGGCGAGCAGGACGAACGGCAGCGCGGCCGCCTGGACGAGCGCGGCGATGACGTACGACGGGCCGTAGCCGTACACGTCCGCCGCGCGACCGAGCGCAGGCTGCGCGACGACGCCGCCGGCCGATCCCATGAGCGAATCGAACGAGAGGACCGTCGCCCGCTGGTCTGACGGGATGAGCCCGTTGACGAATGCCTGCCGGAGGGGCGCCTCGAGCGCGAAGATCAGGCACCACCCGGCGAGCAGGACGAGCGCGAGGGCGAAGTTCGTTGTGACGCCGACGAGGAGGAGCAGCCCCACGTTGAGGACGCCGCCGAGGATCAGGGCGTGCGTACGGCGGGTGAAGAAGCGGCGGACCGTCCCGACGAGGAGGCCGCCGACGATCTGCGCGCCGGCGACGATCGCGGCGGCAAGGCCGGCGATCCCGTACGCGGTGCGATCGCCGTACAGCTGTAGGAGATACGGCTGGAATGCGTAGAACGCGTAGATACCGACGCCCGCGCTGAACGGGGCAGCGAGCATGAGCCAGCGGACAGGCGGATTGCGGAGCCCGCCGTCGACCGCGCCGCGTACGACCGACCGGATCGCGGCCAGCGGCTTGGCGTCGCGCTGTGGCACGAACCCGATGTCGTGCATGAACAGGCCGGCGACGACGAGCGTCACGCCGAGCATCACGGCGCGGAGGACGTACGGCACGGCCAGGCTGGTTGCCTGGGCGATGAACCCGCCCGCCACGGACCCGACGAGCATCGCCGCGCCGCTGACCGTCTGCGCCCGGCCGAAGACGGACTCGAGGTTGCCGCTGAACCCGCGAGCCCGGAGGGCGTCGACGAGCCACGCCTCCGTGGCGCCCG
>VBHW01000079.1 GCA_005881055.1 Chloroflexota bacterium | reverse complement strand
GCATGCCCTTCCCGGCGAGCTCCTTCCCGCGGCGGATGTCGTCGTGGTAATAGCTGTTGCCACCGTCGATGATGATGTCGCCCGGGCTCATCCGAGCGGCGAGCGCATCGATCATGTCCTGCGTCGCGGCCGCCGGGACCATCACCCACGCGGCGCGTGGAGGCGCGAGCTTCGCGACGAAGTCGTCGAGGTCGCTCGCACCGGTCGCGCCCTCGCCGGCGAGCTGGGCGACCGTCGTCGCGTTGCGCGTCCAGACGACGCAGTCGTGGCCGCCGCGCATGAGCCGGCGAACGATGTTCGCGCCCATCCGACCGAGTCCGACCATCCCGAGCTGCATCGTGGTTCCTCCCGCTCGAGGGGCCGTACCCAGCCCTCGAGGTCGTGCGGCTGCTCCCGTGTCCGCACAGGATACGGGCGTCACGCTCGGCGCGGCGTTCGGGGTAGCATCGCCCACGTGACCCCATCCCGACCGCGCCGATGACTGCCTCCCGGCCCGCCGCGCCGACGCCGGCCGCCCCTGTGCCGGGCCGGGTCCTCGGTGGCGCCGAGCTCCTTCGCTCGGTCGGGCTCCTTGCCGACGGCCCCGTAACGTGGGGCCGGCCGGTGGCAAGCGGACGACCCGGGGTCTACGTCGTCGAGTGGCCGGAATCGCGCCCCGACGCTCCCGTCGACCTCGCGGTCGTCGGCAAGTGGATCGAGCGGCTGCCCGGACTACGCCTCGATGGTGCCCGGCCGACGTCGCGCGGGCTGGCGGCCCGCCTGCACGACTTCTGGCTGCCCGGCCAGGTCGTCGTGTACGTCGGCATGACGACCTCTTCGATCGGCGCGCGCGTGGCTGCGTTCTACCGGACGCCGCTCGGGGATCGCCGACCCCACGCCGGCGGCCAATGGCTCAAGACGCTGCGCGGCCTCGAGCGAGCGAGGGTCTGGTGGGCCGAGACGAACGCGCCCGAGGAGTACGAGGACGGGATCTTCGGCGCGTTCGCCGCGACGATCGACGCGTCGGCCGCGGGGGCGCCGCGGCTGGCGGACCGCGAGGTGATCCTTCCCTTCGCGAACCTGCAGACCGCGATGGGCGTCAGGAAGGCCCACGGGATCAGCGGCTCGGTCCAGCCCCGGGAGGAGGAGGCGGCCGCCCCCGAGCGGCGGATCGTCGAGGTGCCGGACGGCGACGCCGACGGCGCCGCGGAGTCGGCCCGTGGGCGCCCACTCGAGCCCCATCGACCCGCCGCGTCGGCGCCCCCGCGCGGCTCGGGGGCCGCGCCGACCGGCCGCACGCCGGACGACGTCGCGTCGATCAACGACCTGCTGCAGGAGGTCGCCTGCAGGCGCCTCCTGCGGGAGCTCTCGGTGGCGGACGCGGCCGCGGAGCTGTCGGCGCGCGGCTTCCTGCGCGGGACCCGCGCTCAGCCGGTGGCCGTCCTCCGCGAGCTCCTCAAGAACGGGCGCATCGAGGGCGCCGTCCAGGACACGGACCGCCGCTGGGCGATCCGCTGCGTCCGCGAGGGCGGCCGCTGAGCCCTGTGCCAGCAGCCAGAGGGTAACTGCCCCTCGCCGGGAATCAGGAGGCCGGGCGCCTGACCGCGCCCGGCCTCGGTGATCGGCCGCCTCGCGGCGGCCGGAGTCCGGAACTCGAGTGGTGAACCCTAGACCGAGTTGCCGACGTCGCTGAGGATCTGGCTGACCCGGCCGCCCAGGAAGATCAGGGCGATGATCGCGACGATGGCGATGAGCGCGAGGATCAGTGCGTATTCCGCCAGGCCCTGGCCCTCATCGTCGCGGCGGAACGTGGAGACGAACTTCGCGAGGATGGACATGACTTCCCTTCCGTGATGTCGCGGTCCGACCGGGTGACGCCCATCCTTCGGCAACGACCGGTCTGGAGCCACTTCCCCGGCGGTGATGATGACTCTACCGACGGTCAGGCCGCTACGATATTCCCCGGTTCGTGGGCAGCTCGGCCCGTTGGTACCGGCAGTATCGACGGCCACGGAGTGGTACGGGATAGCCCATCCGTACCCTCGCCCATGCGTACTTTGAGGGAAAACGCCTGACGACCATCACGCCGGCCATGCTCGAGGCGATCCTCGTCCTCGGCCAGCGGTCCACTGGAGCACGCGTCACCGAGGTCGCCGGAGCGGCCGGCGATGCGTCCCCGTCCCGAATCCAGGTGGCGCTCGCCCGGCTCGTCGAGGCAGGGATCGCCGAGCGCGGCCCGGGACGACACCCCGCGTACGTCCTGCGCGCCGACCACGCCGCCGCCATCGAGCTCGGCGCCCTGGCGCTGCGCTGGCCGGAGCCGGGCCGGGCGCTCGACATCCTCGGCCGGGCGAACCCGGCCGTCTGGTACATGGCGCGCTCCGACGACGAGGCGATCGTCGTGCTCGACGATGACGCGCCACCCGAGGCGATCGCCCTGTTCGAGGAAGGACTCGCCCGCATCGCCGACCGGGAGCGTCCGATGCCCCACGTGGTCCGCTTCCCGCGTGCCGAGTTCCTGCGCCTCCTCCAGGTCGCGATGGGCCTTCGGGTGCGGGCGCTCACGCTGCGCCCGACGAAGGGCCGGCTGGTCGTGTCCGGCCCCGACAGGACGATCCGCGTGCCCGCGGACGAGACCTAGGGCGTCGACCCGAAGAAGCGCACCTCGCTGATCGCGCAATCGTCGAAGGGGCTGCCGTCGAGGCTCGTCTTCTTCGAGGGGTACGTGTCGTTGATCGTGATCTGGAGCGTCTTCGAGACCGGTCCGGTGTAGGCGATGTCCTGCGGCCCGAACGTGTCGGAGAGCTCGAACTTCTGCCCGGTCCCTCCGTCCGCCGCGATCGTGATGTGGCGCGGCCGGAGGTTGCCGAAGTAGTTCGCCTCGGCCGTCTGGGAGCCGGCGAAGATCGTGATGTTCGTGATCGTCACCGGCGACTTGAACGCGAACCGGATCCACTGGCCGGCCTCGGTCTTCGATCCCTCCTGCCAGGACGTGTCGAACCTGCCGTCGATCGCCTTCGAGGCCGACCACCGGTCGCCGAGCTGCGAGGAGGCGGACGCGGCCGACGGCTTGACCTGCCCGGTGACCGGGACGCTCGGCTGGCCCGAGGGTGCCACGGTTCCGGCCGACGGCGGCGCCCCCGGGGTCGGGCTCGCCCCGCCGACGAACGGCAGTCCGCCGCGAAGGAGCGCGGCGCCGATGAAGCCCAGGACGAGGGCGCCGACGAGGATCGGGATGAGGATGAGGAGCCAGCGCCATGAGCGCTTCTGCGGCTCCTCCTCGACCTGCTGCGGCGTGGTGTCCATCGCGAACAGCGGATTGCCGCACGACTTGCAGAAGCGGCGGGTCGACTCGTTCTCGGTGCCGCATGCGGAGCAGATGACCCCGCTCGGGGCGACCTCGCGAGCAAGCTCGTCGGGCGGCTTGACGATCTCGATCTCCGACCGGTACGGCTCCCGGCTGTCCCATGGCGTGTCCGTCGGGCCCTTGACCGTGGACGGCGGGACCCAGGCCACGGTCGCCGGCTCGGCGGCCGGCTCGTCCCACGGCGACTGGGTCGCCGGGACGATGAGCGGCGGCTGGACGGCCGAGCCCTTGGCCCCCGACCCGCTCGGCGCCGAGGTCTGCGCCTCGGTCAGCCACGGCGCGGGTGTGACCTGCGCGGCGGTCGTCGGCTTCGGCGCGGGAGCCACTTCGGTCGCGTATGGTCCGGCCGCCGAGGACGCGCTCGCGGATGCGCCCCCGGGAGTCGACGACGAGCCAACGCCGCCTCCACCCGACGAGCCGCTGCCCGACGAGCCGCCGCCCGCCGATCCAGCAGCCGCCTGGCTACCCGAGGTTCCAGCAGGCTCCCATGCCCCGGACGTCGACCCGGCGGAGGCGTTCCGGGATGCGCTCCCCGAGGCGTCCTCCGTGGGGGCCGCCGCGGGAGACCCCTGCGACGCGACAGCCGAGCTCTGCCACGTGCTGGAGGTCGGGGGCGGAGCCGGCGCGGGCTCCGAGGCCGTGGGTGCCGGGGAGGATCCGGCGGGCGGCGTCTCCCACGTCGCGGGGCGCGATGCCGGCAGCTCGCTCGCCGGCTCCCCGGAAACGGCGGTCCCGGGCGACGATCCGGACGCTCCGGGTGTCGGCGGCCCCGCCTTCGCGGGAGGCAGCTCCGGTGAGGGCTTCGTGCCCGAGTCGGCCGCCGCCCCCCACGCCGCCGCGGCGGCGAACATCGCGGACGAGGCGGCCGAGAGCGCGACCGCATCCTTCTTCGATTTGGGCAGATCAGCGGGCACTTCGCCCGCTCCCTCGCCGTCGGGCCCCCCGCCCTGGAGCGGCTCCTCAGGCGACGACTCGGCTGTGACCTCGGCCTGGGCTTCGGCCTGGGCTTCGACCTGCGGCTCGGCTTCCGCGACGACCTCGACCGCGTCGGTCTCGGTGAGGAGTGCCGGTTCGGTTGGCGCAGCGAGCGCATCCGGCGACGCGCTCGCGGGTGTCGCGGCTTCCTCGGCCGGAGGCTCGGCGAGGAGCGCCTCGGGATCGTCGTCGAGGAGGGGCTTGCGCTTGGGCGGCTTCCGCTTGGGCGCGGCTGGAGCGGGCACGTCGGACGCTGGAGCGGGCGCGTCCTCCATTGCTGCCGTCGTAACACCCGTCACGGGCGATGTGTCGGAGGCCATGGTTCCGGCCGCTGGTGAATCCGTGCTGGTGCCTTCTGCGGCACCCCCGCCTCGCGCCGAGGCGGTGCCCTGGGCAGGCGCTTCGGCGGCCGCAACCGGCTCGGTCTCGGCCCCGGCATCGGATCGGGTGGACCCTGCCGCCGGGAGCATCGCCCCGCACGAGCGACAGAACCGGCGGGACGCTTCGTTTTCGAGACCGCAATCCGGGCACTGACGGGTCGTCAGGACCTGGCCCTCCTCGTCCGCACCTCGATGCGGTAGCCCGCGTGAGCCGGCTTCGCGAGTTCCACGATAGCACGCAGCCGACTCAGCTCCTCCTCGGGGGCGGGCCCGTTGACGATCACGCGGAACATCGGGGAGATGGGTTCGCCGCCGACGAGGGGCTCGTCGGTGACCTCGACCCGCTCGGCCTCGTCGATGACCTCCGGGACCGTGCCGAGATAGGCGGTCAGGTACTCGAGCATCCCCCGCCGGGTCCCCCGCCAGCGGTACATGACGACCGCCGACGCGACGAGTCGGCGCTGCCGGTCGGCGGGCCACGTCTCATCGAGGGCGATGTCGAGCCAGGCGGCGAGCCAGTGCATGAACTCCTCGGACGCGGTGTAGGGGTCCAGGTACGCCGCGAACGAGTCGAGCGTCTCGATGACCGGCCACAGCGATGGCTCGAAGATGCCCAGGAGCCGGCGCAGGAACGGGTCGGACGAGAGCGGCTCACCGAGGAGCGGCGCGAGGAGCTCCGGGCGGCCGGTGATCGGCGACAGCGGGATCGGCGACGCGAGGGACTCCGCGAGCGGATCCCACTTGTCGGGCGGGGCGACCGCGAGGAACGTCATGCCGGCGCGACCGTCACCGCGTGTGCGGCCGAGCAGACGACGCCGGTCGGCGGGACCTCGATCCGCTCGACGGCGGCCGATGCGCTGTTCCGCTCGAGGTTCGCGGGCTGGATCGTCGCCGACTCGACGTAGGCCACGCCTTCGACGGCGCCGAGCACGGCGAAGAGCTCGCCGACGTGGATCGGCCGGCCGAAGGGCCAGCCGGCCCGGGACGGGCCGCCCGTCCACGGCGAGCAGTACCGGAACAACGCGGCGAGGGCCCGCTCGCGGACGGCGTCGGGGTCGCTCCCCGGCGCCGATCGGAGCTCGGTCGACACCTTGACCCCGACGATCGTTGGCGGCGAGACGACGACGCGCGACGTGAGGAGGCGCCTGACGTCGAGGTAGCGCGCCACGTGCTCGCGCAGGGACTGGCTCGGCCGGATCTCGTCGATCGGCACGGCCCGGACCGGGTCGGGCACACGAGGAAGGACGAGCACCGCGATGGTTCCCGCCGGCGGCCGGGACTGATCGCCGTCAACGCCGGGCTGGATGCACGCGACCCGGGCGACCTCCGGCGACGACTCGATCGCGAGCGACTCGAAGTCCTCCGCCGTGACGGCCCGGTTGCGTGCCTTGAGGAGTCGCGGCCCGCGCTGGAGCGCATTCGCGAGGTCCTCGGCGTCGACCCCGCCGCGGGCAGCGTGACGGTTGACGATGTTGTCGACGTACGGCACCGTCTCGCGGAGCACGACGATCGTCCCGGCGCCGACGTTGCCGATCCGGCCGCCGCCGATCCGGTACTTCTGCATCCGCAGCAGCGAGCCCGGCGTCGGCAGGCGGCCGAACTGCCGGGCGCTGCCGTCGGGCTGGCGGATGAGCGGCGCGAAGCGGATCTCCCCGCTCGCGGCATCGAGCGTGTAGTGCGGATCGCCTTCATCGGACGCCCGTCGACCTCGGTCCACGCCTCCCAGCTGCCGTCGGGCGCCCGCACCTCGAGCACCTCGTCCGGCTCGCGCGGCAGGATGGGCGAGAAGCGCGTGTGGAAGGATTCGGCCGGGATGCCCTGAGCACGGCCGAGGAGCTCGGTCCGGACGAGCTGCGCGTGCATCGCCGGGACGGTGCCGCCGACCGCGCGGGCGACCACACCCTTGAGCTTGGGTGAGCGCGAATAGGTGCTCCCGTCGGCGATCGGGACGACGCGGCAGCGGACCCAGCTGGCGGTCTTGTCGCCGAACTTCGCCTCGGTCTGGTCCGCATCGACATGGAGGACGACCTCGCCGGTCCAGTTGAGCGCGGCCGTCTCGTCGCGCTCGACGTCGCACGGCACCCAGCGCTCGCCGATCCACGTCTCCCAGGTGAGCG
>VBHW01000099.1:11114-13997 GCA_005881055.1 Chloroflexota bacterium | reverse complement strand
CCACCCCGACCGCGAGGAGCAGGAGCGGCTGTGACGCGATGTTGTAGTTGAGGAGGTAGTCGATCAACCCCGCCGAGAACGAGAACCCGTCGCGAATCCCGAGGGAGATCGTCACGAACGCGGAGATGCCGGTGAGCACCGCGTGGAGGACGTAGAGCACCGGCGCCACGAACATGAACGCGAACTCGATCGGCTCGGTGATGCCGGTGATGATCGAGGTGAGCGCGGCGCTGAGCAGGATCCCACCGACGACCTTGCGGTTCTCGCTGCGCGCGGTCGTGTACATCGCGAGCGCCGCCGCCGGCAGGCCGAACATCATGATCGGGAAGAAGCCCGTCATGAACTGCCCGCCCTGCTGGCCCTTCACGCACGTGGCGTCCTGGGCGAACTGACCGACGCAGAAGAAGTGGTTGAGGTCGCCGAACTGGAACCAGACGACCGTGTTGATGACGTGGTGGAGTCCGACCGGGATGAGCAAGCGGTTGAGGAAGGCATGGAGTGCGGCGCCGGTCGCTCCGGCCGTCGTCAGGCCGTTGGCGAAGTCGTGGAGCACCAGCTGGGGGTAGTGCCACACGACGCCGAAGATCGCCCCGAGGACGAGCCCCGAGAATGCCGTGGCGATTGGTACGAACCGTCTGCCGCCGAAGAACGCGAGCCACTCGGGCAGCCGTATCGAGTGGTAGCGGTTGTACAGAGTGGCCGCGATGAGGCCCATCATGATGCCGCCGAGAACGGCGGTGTTGAGCGCCTCATCCTTGCCGTAGACGAGCTGACCGACGTCCACGAGGACCTTGCTGAACACCCAGTAGCCGACGCCCCCGGCGACGGCCGCCGTTCCGACGTCGGCCGTGAAGCCGGCAGCGACGCCGATCGCGAAGAGCAGCGCGAGGTTGCCGAAGATCGCGTCGCCGGCGTCCGCCATCCACGGGATGTTCAGGACGTCGGGCTGTCCGAGCCGCAGCAGGATGCCCGCTGCGGGGAGCACCGCGATCGGCAGCATGAGCGCTCGCCCGATGCGCTGCAGGTATGCAAACACGAATTCCACCCTCCTGTGCGTGTGTACCGACAGGCGACGGCTCCAGGCCGTCAGCGGTTCTGTGCCGCTGGATCACCACCTCCCTTCGATCCTGGCGATCCGGCGGCCGCCCCTCCCGGGCCCCTGGACCCGCGCAGCATTCCCGACAGCCGGGCCGTGAGCCCTGCCACGGTGAACGACAGGCCGAGCTCGGCGCGGACGTTCGCGATCGTCATCGCGAACGGCACGTCGATGAGCACCTTGGCAAGCGTGGGTGTGCGGCCGGTCAGTCGGACGATCCGGCTGTATCCGGCGTAGGTCGCTCGCGACGTGTCGTCCATGAACACGATCGCGGCCGTATCGACGGTCGGCGGCGGCACGGAGTCGACCGCGCCGATGACGATCGTCGTCTCGCGTGCCTTGTCGAGCGAGATGCCGGCACGGTCGAGCACGGCGAACGCCTCCCTCAGGGTGGCGGAGACGCCCGTCGGGCTCGCGCGGGGCGAACGGAGGATCCGCACCTGGCGGGGGAGCGCGTGGTTCTCCGGGGCAGGGTCCATTCTCTCGACGCGGGCGCCCCGACGAGCGAGCTCCTCGAGGTTGACGTCGCCGATGATCCGGACGTCGGCGAGGGCGCCGGGTGCGTCCGCGCGACCGAGCCGCGCCACGAGGTCTCGCATCGCCACGGCCGGTACTCCATAGGCGGCGCCGCAGACGAGATCGACCGCGACCGGATCCGTGCCGATGATCAGGAGACCGAGGTCGACCGGCCAGCCCGACGGCTCGCCGCCGCGGTGGGTTGCCGTGATCGCGTCGACGACGACGAGGTCAGGCCTCGCGGCGAGGACGAGCGAGCCGATCGTCTCGACCATGCGGTGATGCTCGGCGGACTGGGTGCCCGCCGGGAGCAGCCCGAAGAGCTGGCGGAGCGCCCCGGCGAACGGCAGGTAGGCACTGCCGGTGAGACGTGGCAGGGCGATGCGGAACGACGCGTCCACCCACGAGCGGGGGAGGGCCAGGGCGGGCGCGCTCGGCACGGGAACGTAGGGACCTTCGTCGAAGGCCGCCTTCGTCGCGCGAAGACGTCCCGCCAGTCGGTCGTATCCCGCGCGGCCGAGGCTGTACCGCGTGGGGAAGCCCGGCAGGCTCGCCGTGGCGAGCGTCAGGGAGGCGCCGCTGACCGAGCGAGCCGCGCCCTCGACGACGGCCGGGTTCGTCACGGCATCCGGAGCGAAGCGCGGGTGGGCCAGCGGGCAGGACGGGTGGAGGAGCACCGAGCCGCTGCCGGGCAGCGTCACGCCCAGCGCGTCGGCGGCCTTGCGCACATGACCGGCGATCGACTCGGGGTCGTACCGGTCACACGACGCGACGTACACGGCCGCCTGCGTCATCCGCGCCTCCTGCGCCGCCACGCGAAGCGACGATCCGACCCCTCCGGTCGGGTCGCCGCCTGGCTGCCGGCGTGGCCCGCACCCGCGTCCGTCCGAGCCCGGCCCCGCCTGCCGCGCCAGCCTAGCGACTCACGATGGCAATGTACAGACATTTGTGCGCCGCTCGTCACAGCGCGCTCACCCGGTTCGCATACCTGGCGATGAGCTCGGCGTTGCGCTCGTCCCCGCCCGGCATGCTCGAGCTGATCCACACCGGCAGCTCGACTCCCTTCGCGCGGCTGCGCTCGGCCAGCCCGACGAGCAGGAGGTTCCAGACGTGGACCCCGGCGATGGTGGAGAGGGCCGCGACCGTCGGCCCGGCCGGATCGGCTCGGAAGACGGCGTCGCCCGCCGGCACGTGGGTGTCGATGACGATGTCCGCGAGGTCCGCGAGGCGTCGGCCGGCGGGATCGCGCGTAGGGACGGCCGCGCCGTGCT
>VBHW01000099.1:0-11094 GCA_005881055.1 Chloroflexota bacterium | reverse complement strand
GGCAGATCGTGCGGCGGCCGCTACCTCGATCGGGACGACGTTGGCACCCGACTGGCTGAAGGCGATCAGCGAGTCGCGCGCCTCGATCGCGGCGCCTTCCGCGAGCGGCCCGCCCAGCCCGACCGAGCGCTCGGCCGCGGTCGCCTTGCGCGCGCCGCTGATCGGGAGGAAGCGCGGATCCCAGATCGGGCTCACGCAGGCCAGCCCGCCCGCACGATGGAACGACTCGAGCACGAGCGCGAGCCCATGGCCGGTCGCCGCGACGTGGATGACTCCGCCCGCTTCGATGGTGCGCATGAGCGCGTCGGTGGCCGAGGCCAGGGCGGGGGCCTCATCCGAGCGGATCGTCCGGAGGAGGCTCATCTCACGCTCGGTCAGCCAGTCCGCACCGTCGGACGGATCGGCGCCTCGGACGTCGGAGGCCGCACGGGCGCTCATCGCCGCAGCACCAGCCGGATCTCGTACCGATCGGAGCGATAGACCGAGTCGACGACCTCGATCAGGTCCCCGCCGCTCGTGAAGCCGCGCCGTTCGACGCGGAACACCGGGCTGCCGGCCGGCACGCCGAGATGCTCGGCGTCGGTCGCGTCCGCGGTGCTCGCCCGGATCACCTCGTCGGCCGAGGCGATCGTCAGCCGGTACCGATCGCGCAGCGTCTCGTACAGGGAGGCGGTCGTGAAGTCGATGGTCTCGATCCCGGGCACTCGCGCGTGGACGATGTGGGATCGCTGGCGGGCGACCGGACGCTCGTCGACATACCGCACGCGCTCGAGGCGGAAGATGCGCCGGCCGAGCACCGTGCCGAGGCGGACCGCCAGGTCGGCGTCGGCGGAGACGATGCCCCGATCCACGACCAGCGAGCTCGTCTGGCTCCCCGACGAGGCGAACTCCTCGCCGAAGTTCATGAGCCGCCCGACGGGGTACGCCAGCCGGCGCGGAAGGACGACGGTGCCGTGCCCGCGACGGCGGGCGAGAACCCCTTCACGCGCCAGCTCGAGGATCGCCTGCCGAACCGTCGGCCGGCTCACGCCGAACCGCGCGGCGAGCTCGACCTCCGGGGTCAAGCGGCTCCCTTCGGGCACGATCCCGCTGTCGATCTCCTGGAGGATCGATCGCTTGATCTCGGCGTACATCGGTCCCCGGGCCATCAGGACCGCCACCACCTGCCTTTCCGCGTGCCGATTCCGCGTGCCGTCCCACTCGCCGGCAGGCCGCCCGGCGGCCACAGTTTGTAATGACATTAGGACTCGGCCCCGCTTCGCCCGGGCCTTCCCGTCCGACGTCGTAGCGAACCCGCGTGGCTTCAGCAACGTGACGCCGAGCGGCTGCTGCCTTGCAGGGCCGGTAGCGTCGCACCGATGTTCATGCGACTGCAGGGCCGGACCCGCGTCCCGCAAGGGCCGCTCTACCCCTCGACGGCTAGGTTCGGGACTTCCGAGGCCGGATGAACCGGCTTGCGTCCTGGCTCACGGCCTGGCTCACGACCTGGCTCATGGAGGTCTTCACCCATGTTGTGGCTCATCATCGTGCTCGCCGTCCTGCTGCTCCTCTTCGGCGGCTTCGGCTATGGCTATCGGAGCTCGTATGGCGGCTACTACGGGGGCCGCCTCGGTATGCTCGGGACGATCCTCGTGATCCTCCTCGTCCTGTGGCTGCTCGGCGCGCTCCACTGACGCTGGAACGCCTCTCCGCCGACGGCCTGCCTCTCTTCGCCATTTGATCGCCTCACGGGCATCAAATACGGAGATGCCCAGGCTCACGCTTGCGCCCTTGGCAGACGCCCCCGCAGGGCGGCGAATGGCCCCGTTTTGGCCGATCTCGCGGTCAACGCCCACCATGGCGACATCTGGTGCCGCACATGGCCACGCTGGCAGCCAACGCCCGCCGCGGCGACAGATGGGGCGAGCGAAGCGCAGCCGAGCCGCCGGTGGATGCCGACGAAGCGAGTGCCTCGTTCAGGGTTCGCAACGGCGGCTTGGGCCTCTGGTACCCCGATGCCGGGACCGAAGTACGGCTTGTTCCTGCCTGACCCGGACCGCCACACTCCCGTCATCAGCGAGCCGGACCGCACCCCTGCGTACCCCAGGGGGCCGGACCGGGCTGAACAGCGCGACCGCACGAGGCAACGAATGGCATCGATGGCCGTCAACGAACTGGGCCCCATGCTCACGGCGACCGAGGTCGCCGAGATGCTCCATCTGCACGTGAACACGGTGAAGCGGCTGGGCGATCGCGGCGAGCTTCCCTTCTACCGCGTCTGCAAGCGGGGCGACCGGCGCTTCCGCCTCGACGACGTCATGCAGTTCCTCGCCCGGAACCGTTGATCACGCGGGTCGGCCGCCTCGACGCGGCATGACCAGGCCGGAGATCCCTGAGGCCCACGCGCTCCGTGTGAACGCGGACGCCGTGAGCCCGCGCCCGTTCGCGTGTCGATCAAGCCCCCGGCCGTACGTCAGGCCCGCGTCTCGGTGCGGCGCGGCACGGAGCCGAGCGCGTCGGCGAAGATCTCGAGTCCCTCGAGGACCTCGGCCGGGGTAACGTCGAGCGGAGGGATCCAGCGCACGACCTGGTGCTGGACGCCACAGCTCAGGAGGAGCAGCCCGGCGTCGGCGCAGCGCGCGAGCACCGCGTCCGTCGTGTCCCCGTCCGGCGCTCGTGACTCGCGATCGATCACGAGCTCCGCGCCGACCATGAGGCCGGGCCCCCGCACGTCGCCGATCCGATCGTCTTCGGCCATGATCCTGCCCAGGCCGGCGGTGAGCTCCGATCCGCGGGCCGCGGCGTTCTCCACGAGGCGCCCCTCGCGGATCGTCTGAAGCACGGCGAGCCCGGCCGCGCATGCAACCGGGTTGCCCCCGAACGTCGATCCATGCGCCCCGCGGCCCCACCGATTCTGGAGGTCGCGGCTGCTGACGATCGCCGAGAGCGGCAGGCCGTTCGCGATCGCCTTCGCGAGGCAGACGATGTCCGGGACGATCCCGGCGTGCTCGAAGCCCCACATTCGCCCAGTCCGCCCGAAGCCGGTCTGGACCTCGTCCGCGATGAGGAGGATCCCGTGCTCGTCGCAGAACGCGCGGAGACCGCGGAGGAACGGGGCAGGCGCCGGCGAGTAGCCTCCTTCGCCGAGGACGGGCTCGATGAGCGCGGCCGCGATCGTCTCGGGCGGGACGACGCTCGCGACGAGGTCTCGCAGCGCCTGCAGGCAGGTGGCCGTGGCCCGATCCTCGTCGCCGCCGAAGTCCCGGTACACGGCCGGAAACGGCAGGATGTGGACCTGGGGCAGGAGGGGCTCGTACCCGCGGCGGTAGTTCAGGCTCGAGCTCGTGACCGATGCGGCCCCGAACGTCCGCCCATGGAAGCCTCCGCGGAAGCTCACGATCGCCGGGCGCCCGGTCGACCGGCGGGCGAGCTTGAGGGCCGCCTCGATCGCCTCGGAACCTGAGTTGAGGAACATGACGGTGTCGAGCGGCGCCGGGAAGGTCTCGGCCAGCGCCGCGGCCAGCCGGACCGGGGGCTCGCTGTAGCCGATGGCCATCGTCGGGACGGTCAGGCGATCGACCTGGGCGTGGATCGCGGCCGTGACCGCCGGGTGGGCGTGACCGAGCGCGGAGACCGCGATGCCGTTCGCGAAGTCCAGGTATGCGCGACCGGCCGTGTCGAACAGGCGGTGCCCCACCCCATGGCTCCAGCTGCGCTCGAAGTAGCGCCCGAGCACGGGCGTGAGGTGCGAGCGGGCCAGCTCCGCCAGGTCGAGCGCGTCGTCCTGAGTCGAGGTCATGGCGTCCTTCGTCGAGGTCGTCGTCCAGCGGTCCGTCGTCGAGCGTCCCTTCGCCGTCCCGGCGACGGCATCGCCGGGCGTGCGGGAGTCGATGGGCGCCGAGTATAGGTGCCGCCGCGGCGTCGACGGGGCGAGGCTCAGTGGACGATCCAGATCCGCCACGCGCCCGTGGGGTCGACCGAGGCGACGAGCACCTCCGAGCCCGCGGACGCGCCGCGCACGTCCGGGTGGAGCACGTCGACGACCCATGCCCGGCCGTCGGCGGCCGCCTCCCCCACGTCGGGCCACGCGTCGCCGATCGCGGCGGCGTTGAGCCTCCGAGCGTCCTGTGTCAGGCCGACGACCCGGTGGGCACGGCCGCCGCCGGCGATGAACGCGTCGGCAAGGCGCTCGAACTCGGCCTCGGTGCCGATCGCGTGCTGCGTCCGCGGTGCGAGCCGGGCCCATGCTACGGCGCGCGGCCCGTCGGCTCGCTCGTGTTCGAACGCCTCGACGAGCCGAAGCGCCGCGCCGACGTCCGCCGCGGCCGAGGAGGCGACCGGCGCAGGCGACGAAGGGCCGGCCGCGAGCGCTCCGGCCGCCGAACCGCCGCTCGTCGGACTCGCGGGGAGGTGCGCGCAGCCAGCGGCTACTGCGAGGATCGCGACGACCATCCCCAGCGTCGCGACGTGACCGCCGATTTGCGGCCGTCGGCCTACCAATGGCTGGTCTCGACGTGAACGCTCGTCGCGAGGCCGCCGATCCGCAGTCGCCAGGGCAGGGCGCGCCCGCGTCGCGTGACGCTCACGAGGGCCCATGCGGGGCCAGGCTCAGCCTGGACCGTCCCGGCCCCCGCGTCGGCGCGGATCGCGAGGGGATCGGCCCCAGTGACGAGGAGCGCCCGGTCGCGCCGGAAGTCCAGTGCCATGCCTGGTCGGAGCGACCCGCCCACGCCCTCGACAGCCGTCGCGACCGCGGAGCAGCCACGCAGGAGCGTCCCGCCGGCATGTCGAACACCCGGGCCCGAGGCGAGGACCGTCGCGGACACCACGGCACCCGCCGCCGCCCTCGCAGCGGTCGCCGCTGTCAGCGGTCCGGCCAGGAGCGCCGCGCAGCCCAGCCGTATGCCTCCAGCCAGGACCGTGCGCCGGGATCGAAGCGAGCCGTCGGCGTTCATGTCCACCTCACGAGAGGAACTGGAATGTGATCGGGCTGTCAGTCCGATACGTCCCGAGCGCGCGCGTGCTCCCGCGGCACGTCAGGTCGATCGCCCTGCCCGTCCAGGCCGCCGGGCCGACGTCGTTCACGCGCAGGACGGCGCTCTTGCCGGTCGACGGGTACGTCACCCGCACCCAGCGGCTCGTCCGATCGGGCACCTCGTAGATGCTCGCCGTGATCGCGACGGTGAGATCGCAGCAGTGGAAGAACTCGAGGTTGGCGGTCCCGGCATTGAGCGGCTCGCCACAGCCGTAGTTGCTGCCCCGGCAGGTACAACGACCCGACCCTCTCGGCGACCGCGGAGCGGATGTTCTGCGCCCAGCGGAGGGCGGTCCACCACGGATACACCGAGTCGTCGGGGGTCGCCCAGACGATCAGGCGGCGGTCGGATGCGTACCATGTCCCCGGATCGCTCCTGCGCGCCGAGCGGACGGTCACCACGGCGTACGGTGCGAGTTCGCTCCACCAGGATGGCGTGCAGAACTCGAAGTCGTCGCCCGCGCCGAACGCCGCGTTCAGCGCGTTCACCGCCTTTGTCGTCCGGTCGATCGTGCCGGCCAGCGTGGCGACGGCGAGCCCGTTCACGTACACGCGTCCGAAGCGCTCCACACCGTTCCAGGAATAGCTCGCGACGTTGCCCACACCGGCTCCGTGGCGGCGGGACTCGGCGCGTTTCGGAGGATCGTCGCAGGCGGCTCGTAGCTGCGGCTCATCGCGTCCTCACCCGATGGGTTGCCCGGCCTCATCACCGCCGTGGACGCCGATCGCCGCGCCCTAGAATGACCGCCGACAAGGCAGGCGCCCCCGGAGCTTCCATGATCGATTTCACGCTCACCGACGAGAACCGGCTCGTCCAGCAGAGCGCGCGCTCCTTCGCCGAGGCCGAGATCCTCCCGAACATCCGCGACTGGGACGCCCGCGGCGAGGTCCACCGGGAGGTCTTCGCGAAGATGGGCGAGCTCGGCTTCCTCGGTGCGCCGATCCCCGAGCGGTACGGCGGCGCGGGGATGGATTACATCAGCTTCGCGATCCTGTGCGAGGAGCTGGAGCGTGCCGACACCGCGTTCCGTGTCGTCCAGAGCGTCCACGTCGGCCTCAACTCGCTCGCACTCCTCCAGTGGGGCACCGAGGACCAGCGGCAGCGCTACCTCGTCCCGCAGGCCAGTGGCGAGCGCCTGGCGACGTTCGGGCTGACCGAGCCGGGCGTCGGCACCGACGCCGGGGCCCTGAGCACGACCGCCCGGCGGCGCGGCGATCGATACATCCTCAACGGACAGAAGATCTGGATCAGCCTGGCCGACGTGGCCGACCACTTCCTCGTGTTCGCGACGATGGACCGGTCGAAGGGCCACCGCGCGATCAGCGCGTTCCTCGTGGAGCGGGAGTTTCCCGGCGTGTCCACCGGCACGCTGCACGGCAAGCTCGGGATCCGGGCGGGCAACACCGGGTTCATCAATCTCGACGACTGCGAGGTCCCGGTCGCCAACCGGATCGGCGACGAAGGGGAGGGGTTCCTCGTCGCGATGAGCGCGATCGACCAGGGCAGGTTCACGGTCGCCGCCGGCGCCGTGGGGCTCGCCCAGGCCTGCCTCGACGCCTCGGTCGCCTACGCGCGGCAGCGCCAGACGTTCGGGGAGGAGATCGGTCGCCACCAGCTCGTCAAGCAGATGATCGCGAACATGGCACGCGGGACCGAGGCCGGCCGCCTCCTCGTCTGGCGGGCAGGGTGGCTGAAGAACCACGGCCGCCGGAACACGCGCGAGACGAGCCTCGCGAAGTGGCACGCGACCGAGCACGCCGTCCAGGCGGCGCTCGACGCGATCCAGGTCCACGGCGCGAACGGCTACAGCGACGAGTTCCCGGTCGAGCGCTACCTGCGCAACGCGAAGGCCGCCGTCATCTACGAGGGAACGAGCCAGCTCCACACGCTCATCCAGGCCGACTACGCGCTCGGCTACCGCGAGGATCGACCGCTCCGCTGCGAGCCCTGGCCGGCCCAGGGCTTCGAGCGCGTTCCCGCCTGAGAGCCGGGCGACGACGAAGGTGGCTCCGACCACGCCGGCCGTCGGCCCGTCGGCACGCTGGTCCGAGCGCGAGCTTGCGACGCTCGGTGCCCTGGCCGAGACATTCGTACGCGGCTCGTCGCTGCGCCGGGCTTCGCTGGCGGCGACCGCGATCGACACCCTGGACCCCGAGCAGCTTCGCCAGCTCCGGCTCGTGCTCCGGATCCTCGAGTCGCGCGCGGCGAATCTCGTCCTCGGCGCGGGGCCGGTCGGGTTCCGGTCGATGGACCAGACGGCGCGCGAGCGCTACCTCATGGGCTGGGCGGTTTCCCGTCTCGGCCTCCGTCGCTCGGGGTTCCAGGCGTACAAGTAGCTCCTCTGCTTCCTCGCCTACGCCGACCCGGGCGGCGACGTGCCGAACCCGCTGTGGGCGGCGATTGGCTACGCGCCGCCCATCGAGCGCCTCGCGGCGGAGCCGACCGCCGTCCGGCCGACGATCATCCCGGCGGACGGCGACGCGGTGTACGAGATGACCGCCGACGCGGTCATCGTGGGATCCGGCGCGGGCGGGGGCGTCGTCGCCGCCGAGCTCGCCCGGGCGGGGCGCTCGGTCGTCGTCCTCGAGAGCGGCCCGTTCGTGTCCGAACCGGAGATGCCGACGGACGAGTTGACGGCCTACGACCGCCTGTTCCTCGATCACGGCCTCACGTCGACGTGGGACGGCGCGATCTCGATCCTCGCGGGGTCGGTCGTCGGCGGGGGCACGACCGTGAACTGGATGACGAGCATCCCGGTCCAGCCGTCGACGCGGACGGAGTCGGCGCGCGATCACGGGCTCGACGGGATCGACGGGCCCGAGATGGCCGATGACCTGGCCGTCATCGAGCGCGAGCTCGGCATCCAGGGCCCGCCGAACGTCCCCCCGAAGGACGCGGCGATCCTCCGGGGCGCGGCGTCCCTCGGCGTCGAGGCGGCCGAGACCCGGCGGAACGGCGTCGACTGCGGCAACTGCGGCTCGTGCCAGTTCGGCTGCCGGCGGGGATCGAAGCAGGGCGGGCTGCGGGTCCACCTCGCCGAGGCCGTCCGCTGCGGGGCACGGATCGTCCCGGATGCCCGCGTCGACAGGGCGATCCTCGCCCGAGGGTCGGCCGTGGGCGTGGAGGCGGTGCTCGCCGGCGGGCGGCGTCTGCGGGTCATCGCCCCGCAGACGATCGTTGCCGCCGGTGCCCTGCGGACGCCCGGCATCCTCGAGCGGTCCGGCATCGAGCACGTCGTGCTCGGCCGCCATCTCCACCTCCACCCGGTGAGCGTCGTCGCGGGCTTCCTGCCTGAGCCCGTCGACATGTGGTCGGGGACGACCCAGGCCGCTCGCTCGCTCGCGTTCCTCGAGCCGCGGCGAGCCGGTGAATCGGGGTTCGTCATCGAGTCCGCGCCCGCCCACCCGGGCCTCATCGGGCTCGCGTTCCCGTGGTCGTCGGCGGATGGCTTCGCGTCGACGATGAGCGAGATCCGCCACGTCGCGCCGATGATCGCGATCAGCCGCGACCTCGGATCCGGGAGCGTCCGCGCGACACGAGCCGGCGGCACGCGGATCGACTACCGGGTGGCCCCGACCGAGGTCGCGACCCTCCGACGTGGGCTCGTCGAGATGGCGCGGATCGGGCGGGCCGCCGGCGCGGAGCGCCTCGTCGCGCTCGGCACGCCGGCCGCCTGGCACCCGAACGCTCCCGACGGGGGTGGCGGCGTCAGCGATAGGACGGAGGCGGGCCGGTCGTTCGAAGCGTACGTCGAGCGGCTCGCCTCGTTCGATTTCGGTCCCAACCGGGGGATGGTCTTCTCGGCCCACCAGATGGGCACGGCCCGCATGGGCGAGTCATCGGCCGAGCATCCCTGCGACGAACGAGGGCACGTGCGAACGGGGGACGGCCGCGTCGTCCGCGGGCTCTACGTCGCCGACGCCTCGCTGTTCCCCACCGCGATCGGCGTCAACCCGATGATCACGGTGATGCTCCTCGCTCGACGCGTGGCGCGGACGGCCCTCGCGGAGGCCTGACTCAGCCTCGGGCGCTCGCCGCCTCGTGCGGGGGCGCGACCGGTGCGGCTCGCGCTCCGGCGATTCCCGCCGCGACCAAATCGGCAGGCACCACCTCCGTCGCTACCGCATCGGCAGCAGCGCCGGCCTGGAGTCGGCTTCGCGCGGTGATGATGAGTGCGACGCCGACGACGATGACGACGGCCGCGAGGACCGTCCGGATCGAGATCGGCTCACCGAGCAGGATCGCGCCGAGGATGAACGCGACGACCGGGTTGACGTACGCATACGTCGCGATCCGCGGGAGCGGCGCCACCCGCAGCAGCCAGCCGTAGGTCGTGTAGCCGACGATGCTGCCGACGACGATGAGGTAGAGGAGCGCTCCGCCCGCCGAGGCCGTGACCGACGCCGGCTGGAAGGAGGCCAGCTCGCCGGTCGCGAGGGACGCCACCCCGAGCACCACTGCGCCGGAGAGCATCTGCACGGCGGCCGCGACGAGCGGCCGGCGCGGCAGTTGCGCCCGGTGCGATGCATACAGCGACCCCGAGGCCCAGGAGATCGGCGAGAGGAGCACGGCCGCCAGGCCCCCCGGATCGAGGGCCAGCCGACCGTCCGTGGGAACGACGAGGATCGCCACGCCCGCGAGGCCGACGACGATGCCGACGACGACGAGGATCGGCAGGCGGTCGCCGAAGACGATGCGACCCAGCACGGCCAGCCAGGCCGGCATGAGCGCAATGAGCAGCGCCGTGATGCCGGACGGCACGGTCTGCTCGCCGAGCGCAACCATGCCCATGCCACCGCCGAGGAGGGCGGCGCCCACGAGGAACGAGTCGCGCAGCTCGCGCCGGGTGAGCCGCAACGCGTCGCGTCCGTCGCGGGCGACGCTCCACAGCAACAGGAGGCCGCCGGCGACGAGGAACCGCGCCGCGCCCATGACGAACGCCGGGATCGACTCGACGGCGATCTTGATGCCGAGGTACGTCGAGCCCCAGACGAGGTAGAGCGTCAGGAGGCCGAGCCAGATCGCGAGCGGCGTGGCACGAGCTGCCATCCCGGCCCCGGTCGTGCCGGAGACGGTCGTGGGATGGTTTGTCCTAGTCGACTGGTCCAAGATGCCCGACAGCGTACCCGGTTTCGCCGACTCTGTCACACGAAGAAGGCCGAGGCCTCGATGCCCACGAATGACCGGGAATTCACGCGGCGAAGGCCACAGGCCGGCACTTCAGGCACGGACGGAACCCCGCGTCCTCTGCCTGCTCGAGCGAGCGGAACGCTACCCGGTGGCGATCCGTGATGCGCTGCGCCTGGTGGCAGCTCGGGTGGCAGACTACGCCGGTCGTGCGCGAGCCGATGTAGCGGATGCCGGCCCGGGCGAGGCGCTCGAGCTCGTCGGGATCGAGCCCCTCCCAGGCGATGAGCGTCCGCTTGTTCTCCGGCCCGCCGAGCGAGTACTGGCCGATGTGGCCGTCGGATCGGACGACGCGGTGGCACGGGATGACGAGCGGCACCGGGTTGTGGGCGAGCGCTGTGCCGACTGCCCGCACGGCGTGGGGTCGACCGATCTCGGCGGCGACCCAGCCGTACGGCCGGACCTCGCCGCGCGGGATCTGCCCCGCCTTGAGGAGCACCGCCTGCTCGAACGGCGTTCGTCCGCGGAGGTCGACGGGCACATTGGCTCGGCGGTCGCCGGCGAGCCGCCGCGCGATTGCCGTCGCGAGCCGAGCCGGCAACCCGGTCGGTGCCCGCCGCACCGGGCGATCGAAGGCGGCCCGGACGTCGGCCTCGAAGGCCTCCGCGCTCGGTGCGGCACTCACCCACGACACGCCGCGGCCGTTCCAGGCGACCCAGACGTCGCCGATCGCCGTGGGGAGGGACGCGTACTCGTCGGCCAGCCCGGCCGCCACGAGCGTGTTCGGCAGGAGCGTGCGCGGCGCAGCGACCCGCAGCTCGCGGAGCGCGGACTCGACTGCGGCGAGCTCCGGCTCGAACGTCTCCAGCTGGTCGCTCATGCGATGGACTCCTCTCGTTCAGTTGCGGCGAGGGCGTCGCGGAGCAACGCCAGCCCGCGGTGGACCTGGGCC
>VBHW01000098.1 GCA_005881055.1 Chloroflexota bacterium | reverse complement strand
TCGATCCGCTCGGGCCGGGAGACCGTGACGACCCGCCCGGACTTTCGCCCGGGCCTCCCCCGGGCGTCGCCGGGCCGCCCGACGCACCGGGGATCTCCGGTGAGCCGATCGGGCCCGGACTCGATCCGGGGCCGGGCTCTTCCCCGGTTCCCGGGACCTGCGGCGCCGGTTCCGCCGCGGCCGCGGCGAGCCCGAATCCTCCGGCGGAGACGACGCCGGCCGTGCTGCTGAGGACGAGGACGAGGATCCCGACGAGCAGGCTGCGATTGACCTCGAGGGCGGCGGCGGCGACGTCGGGGAGCGGTCGCAACCCGCGGAGGAGGCGGATCGAGCGCGTGAGCGCGTCCCACGAACCCCACGTGCGGAGCGACCAGGGCGACGGCAGCGGCCCGGACGGGATCCTCCGCGGCGGTGGCAGGGACGGGCGTCGAAGCCGGTCGTCGGCGGCGGCCGCGCTCGCGCGCGACGGCCGGGCGATCCCGATCGCGAAGAGCCGCGCGTAGTACAGGAGCGGCAGCACCGCTCCGAGGAGGATGAGCGCCGCGAGCGGCTCGTCGACCGATTGCGTGATGATCGACGCGCGCGCCTCGAACGCGGCCAGCCCCGGCCAGCCGACCGAGGCGATCGCGATGGCGGCCAGCGCGATCGCGAGGACCGGCGACCGCCGCGCCCAGCCCCCGAGATCCGGCACGCGACGGGTACCGAAGCGCGCGTCGATCGCCATCGCCCACGCCGCGAACGCCGTCCGGGCGGCGAGCAGGCAGAGCACCCACGTCCGGCTCGGTGCCCAGACCCCGGGATCGAGGGCCGCGAAGGCCAGGACGACGACCCCCGCGTCCTGCATGATCGTGTAGCCGACGACGTGCTCGAGGTCGTCCTGGATCCAGGCCGCGATCGCGCCCAGGATCATGCTCGAGACGCCGACCCCGATGATCAAGGCTCGCTCGGCGGGCAGCTCGCCGGCGACCGGGAGGACCGGTGCGATCGAGCCGTCGACCCAGGCGAGGCCGACGACCGCGAGGACCGCCGGGCCCCAGGCCATCAGCACCGGCAGGGCGATCTCCGGCGCGGCCTCGGCCACTCGGGCGGCCCAGAGGTGGAAGGGGATCGCCCCGAAGCGCATGGCGACCCCGAGGGCCACGCCGAGGTAAGCGAGGCCGAACACCGCGGGATCCTGTACGAGGACGCCGAGCGGACGGGCCACCCACGCGGTCGCCACGATGACGAGCGACCCAGCGACCGCGATCGCCCGGAGCTCGCGCGCCGCAACGGCGACCGTGCGCTGCGAGGCCGGCTCGGGGACCGTGAGGAGCACGCCCGCCAGCCCGCCCCCGATCGTCGCGACGATCGCGGTCGTCGTGTCGCGCACGGTCAGGCCGAGGCATGCGGCGCCGAGCCCGGCGAGCAGGGCGCCCGGCAGGTACGCGGGCCAGCCCGGGCCGAGGGCCAGGCGGCCGGCCATGGTGAGCACGAGCCCGATTCCGGCGCCGAGTTGCAGGAACAGCCGCGCATACGCGGATCCGACGAGCGCGCCGCCGGCGATCGGGATCTCGTCCCCTGGGACGATCCCGCTCGCCGCGACGAACGCCGCGACGAGTCCCGCCAGGCCGATCGCCGTGGAGGCATCCGGCCAGCGTCGTGCCAGCAGGGTCGCGGCGGCGCCGCCGAACGCGAGGGCGAGGAGCGGCAGAGTGCTCACGTTCGGTTCAGCGGCCGCGCGCCTGGCTAGACCGGATCTCGACGCCACCGGCCTCCGGGTCGAGGACCGCGCCGCCGACGGCCCCGGCCGCGAGCGCCTGTGATGCAAGGAAGGCGACGGCGCCGCCGAGGCCCACGAACAGGACGCCTGTGACGAGCTGCTCGAGGGGAGTCGGCGCGCCGGCCAGGGCGACGCGGACGAGCAGGACCCCACCGACGAGCAACAGGGCACCGCTGCCGAGCCGGACGACGTCGCGGCCGAAGACGATCGGTCCGACCGAGAGCGCGACGAGCGCGAAGCCCGCCCCCTGCGCCTCGGGCGGCCCGAGCGGTGCGGCACCCAGGCCGGCCGTCCCGAACCCGATGGCGAACGCCGCGGCGCTCATCAGGGCCTCGACCGGCCAGCCCAGGAGCGAGCCTCGCGTCGACGCCGCTGGGTCGCGGACGACGATCCAGATGAGATACGTCGCGAGGATCGACGCGACCGCGCGGGCGGCGAGCTCGAGGGCCGTCGGCAGCGGGTCGGAGAGGAGGGGCGCGAACAGGAGGGTGATCGACAGCCCGGCCAGGGCCAGCCGTGCGTCGCGTCCCGCCAGGCAGAGGACGCCCCCGCCGACGACGACCGCCGCGACGGCGACGAGTGCCGGGTTCATGGCGCCGGGGAGGCGAGCTCCGGGTGATTGGGGCTGGGCAGGATCCCGAAGGTGTCGAACGGCCAGTAGCGGAGCCACGCCCGGCCGATGATCGAGCTCGCGGGGATCGTGCCGAATGAGCGCGAGTCGGCCGACTTCTCGCGATGGTCGCCCATGACGAAGAACTCGCCCTGGGGCACGACCCAGCGCGATTGGCCGAACGGGATCGTCGGCTGCGGCTCGCCGCTCTGGGCGTAGAGGTACGGCTCCACGAGCTTCACGCCATTCACGTAGACGAAGCCGTCCTCGCGGACCTCCACGGCGTCGCCGCCGACGCCGATGATCCGCTTGATGTACGGCGTGCCGTCCGACTGCTGGGCCCACGCCGGAGGCGGGTTGAAGACGACGATGTCTCCGCGGTGGTACTGGTCGAAGCGCGGCGTCAGCTTGTCGACGAGCACGTACTGCTCCGGCTCGAGCGTGTGCTCCATCGACTGCTGCTGGACCCGATACGGCTGAGCGATGAAGTTCTGGATGACAAGGAAGATGACAAGAGTCAGGACCAACGTCTCGACGATCTCGACGACGCAGCCCAGGGGGCGACGGCTCACAAGGTCGGCAGTATAGGGGCCGATCGGCAAGGCCACCGGGAGAGGGGCCGGGAGGGGTCGGCACCCTGTGCTATGGTCCGCGGACCGTGACCACCCGACAGTCGCGCTGACCGGTGCGCCGGCGCGCCCTCGGGATCGGCCTGCCGCTCGTTGCGCTCCTGATCCTTGGGTTGATCCTCTACAACGCGACGCTCGTCGACCGGCGTCCGCCGACCGTGACGAGAGTGTCGCTGAGCGCTCCGGCCGGGGACGCCCATCGAGGCCAGACCCTCACCGCGATCGACGTCGAGTTCAGCGAGCCTGTCCGGACCGCGTCGGTCGAGACGCGCTTCGCGATCACGCCCGACGTCGCCGGCGCGTTCCGCTGGGACGGCGGACGCACGCTCATCTTCACGCCGTCGCAGCGCCTCCCGTCCGCCACGGCCTTCCAGGTGACGATCGACGCGGGCTTCGAGGACCTCGCCGGCAACGCAGCAACCGCCGCCATGGATTCCTGGGTCTTCGCCACCACCGGCCCGCCGGTCGTGACGGCGATCACCCCGACAGGCAGTGACGTCCCGGTCGACACGACCGTCCAGCTGACGTTCGACCGGCTCATGGCGACGAGCGCCGTCGAGGGGGCGATGACGATCAGCCCGGCCACCGCCTACCACGCGTCGTGGAGCCAGCAGGCCCTCGACGTGTCGTTCGACGCGCCGCTCGCGTTCGGGACGACGTACACGCTGGCGATCGGGACCGGCGCGACGGACACCGACGGCTCGCACCTCGCCGCGCCGTTCGTGGCGAGCTTCACGACCGTGGCGGCGGGGCTGTCGGTCCTGTCGACGGCGCCCGCCGATGGGGTGGCCGGCGCCAACCCGCGGGGTCCCATCGCGATCTTCTTCGACGCCCCGATCGACCCCGCGTCGGCTCGCGATGCGCTCGTCATCACGCCGCCGGTGGACGGATCCGTCGCGGTGGAGGAGGCCGCGGAGGATCGCCCGACGACACCCGCGACGGCGAGCCCATCGACCGGAGCGCTTTCCGGCCGCGTGCTCGTGTTCACGCCGGCCGCCGACCTGCCGGCGCACACGACGTACACGGTCACGCTGCGACCCGTCGTCCGGAGCGCGATCGCCGCAGGCCAGGTCGCCGCCGGCCGGACCTGGTCGTTCACGACCGGCCAGTCGTCCTCATCGGCACAGAACCAGGTCGTGTTCCTCACGGCACGTGGCGGGGTGCGCAACCTCTGGCTCATGAATCCCGACGGCTCCAACCCGCGGCAGCTCACGAGCTCGCTCGCACCGGTGACCTCGTATGACGTCACGGTCGACGGGCAGACGATCGCGTACAGCGCCGGCGGCGTCGTGCGGGTCGTCCGGGTCGACGGCACCGACGAGCGCATCGCCACGGATGTCGGGCGCTTCGAGTACGCCCCCGTGTTCTCGCCGGACGGCCGGTCCATCATCATCGCCCGACGCTCCGTCGAAGGCCTCGACATGGGCTGGTGGCAGATCCCGACACCCGGCCTCGGATCGGGCAACGAGCGGCAGCTCCTGCCGACCGGGGCGCCGACGGTGGGCTCGGGCGGGCGCGCCGCGGACGGAACCGACGTGATCATCCCGGGCGTTCCCCGTTCGGGCCGTGCCGCATTCGACGGCAACGGCGCCTCGGCGCTCATCGTCGCGGCCGGCGGGGGACTCCACCTCGTCGGGCTCACGTCCGATCCGCCGGTCTTGACCGACCTTGCGCTCAGTGCCACGTCGGCCCCGATCTGGTCGCCGCTGGACGTCGCGTTCCTCGTCGGCGCCACCGGCTCAGCGAACCCGACCTCAGGTGCGTGGCTCGTGCGCCCAGGTGGTGCGGTGAACCGCCTCGTCGACGATGCCGAGGGCGTGGCGGTCGACGGCGACGGGGCCATGGCCGTCCTGCGGGCCGTCGACGACAAGGGCAGCGGGCCGGATGGCAGCCCAGGACAAGCTGGCAGCCCAGGACAAGCTGGCAGCCCGGGACCGGTAGCGAGCAACGTGCAGGACGTCGTGCCGCCGCTGCACATTGCGTACATCAGGCGGCCCGGCTCTGCCCCAGTAGCAGTGACGACGGCGCAGGACCTGTCCGATCGGTCGCCCGTCTTCTCGCCGAATGGGCAGGAGATCCTCTTCGTCCGGCTGACGGTCGCCGCCGCGCCGAAGCCCGCCGGGATCTGGGTGGTCGACACGGACGGCCGCGACCCGCGCCAACTCACCAGGGACGGCGCCGACCCGCGCTGGCTGCCCTGACCCCGAGCCCGCCCCGGACCCGATGCGGCCCGCGTCGGACCCGCCATCCCGTGCACGGCTGGTTTGACCCTCGTCAGAACGCCGCGCTACACTCCCGGCGCCCCGAAAGGTTGCGATCCCTGACCTTTCCATGGGATGTCCGCGCCCATTCCCCCCGGAGCGCCCGCGACGGTGCGTGCCCCGCGTCCGGGCCCTGACGAGGAGGAGTCGAGCACGCGATGTTGGACGCCAGTGCGCTCCAGTTGATCATCCT
>VBHW01000010.1 GCA_005881055.1 Chloroflexota bacterium | reverse complement strand
GAGCGTCGCCACGAACATGGCCCCGGCCCGCACGTTGAGGATGACGAGGTCGGCGAGGACGACGCCGACCAGCGCGATCCGCGCGACCCCGGCCTGGTCCCACCCGCCGACGAGCGCTCCCGCGGCCGACCTCCATGCGTCCGTCAGCGGCGCTCCGGCGAGCCAGACGGCCCACGCCCAGCCGATGACGAGCGCATGTGCCAGCTGGTCCGCGACGAAGAGCGCCGCCGGCACCGGGGTCCATGCCGAGCCCAGGCCATCCGGAGGAGCCGCTCCCTCGTGCTCGCGATGGGCTCGGACGATCGCGACCGCTTCAGCATGCCGGGTCCAGACCACCTTGGCCCGGTCGATCGCACCGTGGGCAACCAGGACGACGAGGAAGAACGCGAGCCCACGAAGCCCGAAGGCGAGCGGGATGGGCACGAGACAGACCGCGACGCCGACGACGTGGTCGGCCAGCCCTCGCCATGCCCGAGGGCCCGCGCCGAACTTGTCGTGCGCGATCCGGTTCGTCTGGAGGACGAAGTCGGCGACGAGGTGCGCGAGCACGAGCCAGGCGAGCGTGAGCACCGGATCGCCGATCACGGACCCACCTCGGCGGATCCCGCCGCGGCCGGGGCCTCCCGCCCTTCGTCGAGCGCCAGCATCGCCGCGGCGAAGATGGCTCGCAGCGCCGCGAGGAGACGGCCGATCGAGCGGATGTGGCCCCGTGCGTGCGCGACCGAGACGGTCGCCCGCGACACGCGGAGGCGTTCGGCGACCTCTGCCTGGCGGAGGTCCTCCACGAGCATGAGCCACGCCACACGCCGCTGGCGGACGGTGAGGTCCGCGAGCATCTCGCCCAGGATCGGGGCCAGTCCTTCCAGGAGTCGATCGGCGCCGGCCTCCCCGGTCGAGACGTGCACCAGGTCGCGGTGCGCCTTGGCCGTCGCGAGCTCTTCGCGCGTCAGGAGGAACGCGGGCCCCGATCGTTCCGTGGCCGGTCCTCGGCCCGGCGCGATCGCGCCCGCGGCGACGCTCCAGCGCATCGGGAGCGCCCGCTCGTGCAGCGATCCCACGAGGATCGCCACGAACGGATCGGCGGACGGCGCGAGCTATCCCTGGAGCTCGTCGCCCTGCGTGAACCCGAACGGCGCCAGACGGTCGGCGGGCGCGTAGATCCCCTCGAGCAGCGCGCACAGGGTGCGCAGCCAGGCGCTGGCCGCCTCCGGGTCGTCGCGCGACTCGACGACGTCGCCGAAGAGCACGATGCCCCGCTCCCACGTGCCTGCAGCGCTCACCGAAAAGAGGCTAACGAGCGGGCGAGTAGCCGTCAAGAGCTAACCGACCGCGAAATAGTCGAAACCGGCTATCACCTGGACCCGACGTCAGCGGAGCCCGAGCGTACCGAGGATCGCCGACAGCTGATCGCGATGCTCCGACGTCCGGAAATCGAGGAGCGGATGGGGCGGCAGGAGGTGCTCCGCGATCCTGCCGTCGTTCCGGACGTAGACGGCGGGATAGATCGATCCCGTCCCGTCCGCCTCGATCGTCAGCGCGATGCCGTCCGGCCCGCCATCGTCGAGGAACGTCGCGAGGGGGACGATGCCCGCTTGCCGGATGCCGTCCTCCGGGGTGACCGTGATGACGCTCGCGAGGTAAGCCCGCTGGTGCCAGAGCTCGGGCGACCGCTGGAGCTCGTCGAGGCAGAACGGCAGGACGTCGCCATTCCCGATCGGATCGCGCGGAACGACCGCACCGAAGTCGTGGGTGGCGATCCGCTCGGCCAACAGGCGGGCGTTGTAGCGCGCCCCGTGCACGGCCCCCGAGTTCGCCGGGATGCCGTGCTTCTTCAGCCCGGCGGACCCCTGGCCGATCGTGCCGGCGAAGTAGATCCCGGGCACGTTAGCGCTTTCCCACCACGGCGTCTGCGCCGGGAGCTTGCTCTGTCCGAACGTGGCGATGCCGAGGTCCGGGAGGTCGCGCAGCGGCGTGACGAAGCCCGTTGCGGCGATGACCTCGTCGACCTCGAACTCGAGCCCGGCGCCGTTGTCCGAACGGCGCACCCTGACCCGGAACGCCTTCCCGGCCCGCTCGATCGAATCGACCGAGGCGTCGAGGATGGACACGCCCCCGCCGAGGTTGTGGTCCTCCACCGGCTGGACGTAGCGCGCCCGGACACCGACGAGGGACTTCGTGTTGACGGACAGCTTCGCGGGCGACGGTGAGGCGAGGATGATGCGGCTCGCCCATTGGAGGAGGCCCGAGGCGATCTCGAACCCGCTGTTCTGCTTGCCGATGATGAAGATCCGCCGATCGGCATACGTCTCCGCCGGGCGCGTGTCCGCGTAGTGGGCGACGAGCTCGATCCCGGGCGTCGGCGGCCGCCAGGGCTCGGCAACGCCGACGGCGAAGACCGCCACGCGGGCCGTGTACTCGCCGTCGGAGGTCGTGAGGACGAACCGCTCGCCGTCGCGATCCTCGACACGGCGGGTCGACTCCCAGCGGCACCCGAACCGGACGCGGATGCCGGTCCGCTCCGCGAACGTCACGAGGTTGCGCTCCATCTCGGGGCGGGCAGGGAACTCGGAGCTGCCGTCCATGAACCCGACCTGGAGCGCCCGATGCGCAGGATCGTCGGCGATGAGCGAGTTCCAGTCGTAGCGCTCGTAGGCCCTCGACGAGCGTTCGGCCGGTGCGAACGGCTTCGTCCACGACAGCAGGCGCTGGAAGAACGGCCAGCGCCGGAACATGCCGCCGGCCGCGAGATCCTCCGAGATCAGCGCGTGATCGATCCCCAGGCGCCGGAGCGCGTACGAGAACTGCAGGCCGCCGGGCCCGCTGCCGACGACCACGACTGGGTACTCACCCGGCGGGAACGGACGCTCTGCCTGTGCCTCGGCCGCGGCCGGCCCGCTCAGCTCCGCCAACGGTTCGCGTTCCGGAGCCGCCGCGCCTGGGCCTGGAGCATGCGGTACATGACCCGCGGGTTGGCGACGAGGAACCCCTCCACGCCCGGCCCCGCGAGGAACATGCAGCGTACCGCGCGGAGCGCGACGACGTCGGCGACCGGCGCGTCGCCGAGGAGGATCGAGACCTCGCCGAAGAAGTCACCGCGCCCGAGCGTCGTGCGCTGCTCCCCATCGACGACGATGCCGACCTCGCCGTCGAGGATGACGAAGAAGCCCGAACCGGTGAGCCCCTGGCGAAGGATCCGCTCGCCCTCCGGGAACCAGCGCTCCTCGAACGTGTGGGCGACCTGCTGGAGCTGCGCGGACCCGAGGTCGGCGAACAGGGCGAACCCGGACAGATCGTCGACGATCTCGTCGGTCGTGGCCATCGCTCCTCTGGCCCCCGGCTTCCGGCCCACGCCCGGCCCCCCGGCCCGGTGAGGCGTCGTCGGCAGACAGAACTTCCGCTGCGGGGTACCGTCTGCCATCGTATACGGAGCGGGTGCCCGCAGGGCGCCGGCGACGGAAGGATCGGCCGGGCCACGGCCCCGACCGGCCTGGGAGGAAACGGGTGGCGGCGACCGCGGAGCTCGGACAGGACGAGCGCATGGAGCTGCTCCGGGGCGTGCAGCTGTTCCACGGCGTCGGCGACGAGGACCTGGCCACGATCGCGGCGAAGGCCAACGAGGTCTCCTTCGACCCAGGCCGGACGATCGTGCGGCAGGGCGAGGTCGGGACCGGCTTCTTCATGATCGTGTCCGGGATCGCCCGTGTCGTGCGGGACGGCGAGACGCTCAGTCGTCTCGGCCCCGGCGAGTTCTTCGGGGAGCTGTCGCTCCTCGACGGCCAGCCGCGGATCGCCAACGTCGTCGCAGAGGAGCCGACGACCTGCCTGGCCCTCGCCTCCTGGGACTTCGAGGCGATCCTCGCGGAAGAGCCGGGCGTGGCGCTCGCGGTCCTGCGCGGCGTCGCGCGACGACTCCGCTCGGTCAGCGAGGACCATCGGCACTGACCGTGGACGGTTGCTGACGTGGGCGCAACGGAGGCTCGACACGACGCGGCCGGGGCGGTCCCGGGCGCCCTCGCCCCGGATGCGCAGCCGTCGGGTGTGCTCACGTTCCTCTTCACCGACATCGAGGGCTCCAGCCGCCTCGAGCAACAGGTGGGAACGACGCAGTACGCGCAGCTGCGGGCTCGCCATCGGGCCATCCTGCGGGCGGCGATCGCGGACCACGGCGGCGTCGAGCGGGGCACGGAGGGCGACAGCTTCTTCATCGTCTTCACCGACCCTGCCGGGGCGCTGGCCGCGGCCGTCGACGCGCAGCGCGGGCTCGCAGGCGAGCCGTGGCCGGCCGATGCGCCGATCCGCGTCCGCATGGGCCTCCATGCGGGGCAGGCCTTCATGTCCGAGGGCGACTACGTCGGCATCGACATCAACCGGACGGCCCGGATCGAGGCGGCCGCCCACGGCGGCCAGATCGTCGTCTCGGACGCGCTCCGGGGCCTCCTCGGCGATGCGCCGGCCGGCGACGTCCGCCTGATCGACCTCGGGACGCACCGGCTCAAGGACTTCGAGCCCCTCCGCCTCCACCAGGTCGTCGCCGGCGGCCTCTTGAGCGAGTTCCCACCGCTGCGCTCCCTCGAGTCCCGGATGAACACCCTGCCTGCCCAGCTGACGAGCTTCCTCGGGCGCGAGGCGGAGCTCGGCGAGCTCCGAGAGCTCCTGTCGGCGAACCGCCTCGTCACGCTCACCGGGCCCGGCGGCACGGGCAAGACTCGCCTCGCCATCGCGACGGCGAGCGCGAGCATCGACGACTTCCGCGACGGTGCGGCCTGGGTCCCGCTCGCCCCGATCACCGACGCCGATCTCGTGCCGGCGGCGATCGCCAACGGCCTCGCGGTGCGAGACGAGGGCGTGCACGACCTCCTCGACATGCTCGCCGACCGCATCGGGCCGTCCGAGCTGCTCCTCGTGCTGGACAACTTCGAGCACGTGCTCGCCTCGGCGTCCTTCGTCGGACAGCTCCTCGCCCGCTGCTCCGGTCTGTCGGTCCTTGCCACGAGCCGCGGGGTCCTCCACGTGGCCGGCGAGCGCGAATACGCGGTGCTCCCGCTGGCGGTGCCCGATCCGGGACGCCTGCCGCCGCCGGACGAGCTGGCGCGCACCGAATCCGTGGCGCTGTTCGTCGAGCGGGCCCGGGCGGTCAAGCCGGACTTCGCGTTGTCGGCCGAGAACGCCGGGGCGGTGGCGTCGATCTGCGCCCGGCTCGACGGCCTCCCCCTGGCAATCGAGCTGGCGGCGGCCCGGATCCGCCTCCTCAGCCCGGCCGCGATCGCCGGCCGCCTGGAGCAGTCGCTCGGCCTCCTCGCGGGCGGCGCGCGGGACCTGCCGGAGCGGCAGCAAACACTCCGTGGCGCGATCGCCTGGAGCTACGACCTCCTGGACGCGCTCGAGCAGGCGTACTTCCGGCGGCTCGCGGTGTTCGCCGGCGGCTGGTGGCTCGAGGACGCGGAGACCGTCGGCGATCCGGATCGGACGCTCGGTGTCGACGTGCTCGAGGCCCACGGCTCGCTCGTCGACAAGAGCCTCATCCGGCGCTCCGACGCGAGCGACGAGGAACCGCGCTTCCGCATGCTCCAGGTCATCAGGGAGTACGGCCTCGAGCGCCTCGCCCAGGCCGGCGAGCTCGAGGCAAGCCAGGACCGCCTGCTCGCGGTCGTCACGGAGCGGGCCAGGCAGGCGGAGCCGGAGCTCATCGGGAGGGAGGCCAAGCGCTGGCTCGACCTCCTCGAGACCGAGCACGACAACATCCGGGCGGCGCTGCGCTGGGCGCTCGCCGCCGGGCAGGTCGAGGAGGGTCTGCTGGCGGCCGGCCGGCTGTGGCGTTTCTGGCATCAGCGCGGTCACCTCGGGGAGGGGCTGTCGATGACGCGCGAGCTGCTCGCATGCCCCCAGGCTCAGTCGCCGACGGCGGGCCGCGCCAAGGCGCTCAACGGGGCTGGCGGCCTCGCCTACTGGCAGAACGACTTCCCGACGGCGCGCGGCTTCTACGAGGAGCAGCTCGCGGTGAACGAGGCGATCGGCGACCGGTCGGGCCTGGCCGAAGCCCACTACAACCTCGCGTTCCTGGCGGCGATCCCGGGCGAGCATGAGGAGGCCGTCCGCCAGTACGAGGCCGCGCTCGCGCTGTGGCGCGAGGTCGGGGACGAGGTGGGCATCGGCGGCGTCCTGCTGGGACTGGCGCTGGTCCAGTTCCTGCGCGGCGACCTGGCGGCTGCCGAGGTCAGCGCGGTCCAGGCAACGGAGCACGCTCGGCGGATCGGCGACCGCTACCGCGAGGCGAGCTCGCTCGGCACGCGCAGCCGCGTGGCCATGTTCGACGGCCGCTTCGACGTTTCGCGCGCGGCCGGTCGCGAGGCGCTCCGGCTCTTCGCCGAGGCGGGGGATCCGACGGGCGTCGCGATGGAGCTCGACGACCTGGGCGAGCTCGCGCTCCGGGAGAACGACCCGACGCGCGCGCTCCGGCTGGCCGGCGCCGCGGAGGCCCTCCGCGAGCGCATCAAGGGCGGCGCACCGCCGACGCTCGTGCGGCGCAGTGACTACGCCGCGAACGCGAGCGCGCTCCTGGCGGCCGCCGACGCGGACGCGGAACGCGCCGCGGGCCGCGCGATGTCCCAGGACGTTGCCGTCGCCTACGCGATGGACCGGCCGCCGGCCGATGCCGAGCCGCGGGGCTGAGGAGCGCGTCCCGCGTCCGTGGGGGTCCTCCGTCGGGTCCTCCGTGGGGTCCGCGTCGCCGCGGTATCCTGAGGTCCTGATGACGGCCGAGCCCGCGACCCCGGACCCGACTGCCGTGCGCGCGAAGACGGCCATCCCGCCCAACCCGGGCCGGCGCGACCTCGGCATGAAGGCGACGCTCCTGTTCCCGGATCGGGAGATCGTCGAGCGCTTCTACGTTCCCCTGATCTACACGGCCTGCCGGACGTGCTACTCGGAGGAGGAGCCGGAGGAGATCTTCCGGAAGGCCGTCGTCGGGGAGACGGACCCGGCCCGCCAGCAGAAGCTCATCCAGCGGGTCATCGAGTCGGGCCACGGCTCGACGATCGAGCATGTCGTCTTCTCGTTCGGGATCACCGGCGTCTCACGGACGCTCTCCCACCAGCTCGTCCGCCACCGGGCGGGCGTGGCGTTCGACCAGCAGAGCCAGCGCTACGTCAAGTTCAAGGACGCGGCGACGATGCGGCCGGCGACGATCGAGGACGCCGACGCGGACCTGCGCGAGCGGTTCGACGACCAGCTCGAGGGCTCGCTCTCGCTCTACGGCGACCTCCTCGCGGCCGGGATCCCGGGCGAGGACGCCCGGTTCGTCTTCCCCAACGCGACCCGGACGAACCTCGTCATGACGGCGAACCTCCGGGCACTCATCCACATGAGCGGGCTCCGGCTGTGCACGATGGCCCAGTGGGAGATCCGCCGGCTGTTCCAGCTCATCCGCCACGAGATCTTCGCGGTGAGCCCGTTCCTCGGCGCGTTCCTCGCCCCGAAGTGCGTGCCGCTCGGCTACTGCGACGAGTCCGGGAACCGCGACGAGCATTGCCCCATCCGTCCGCACAAGGACAACGTCCTCGCGGCATGGTCGGAGAAGGCGAAGGCGACGCGAGAGGCCGCCAGGGCGAGCCAGGCCGCCGGCGGGGAAGCCGCGAGGGGCTGACGACGGGCGGCTGCGCCCAGCCCCCGGGCGCGCCGATCCCACGCATGACCGTTCCCACGCGTGTCCCGGTCCGGGCTCAGACCGAGCCGGACTCCCGGCTGTTCAGGATGAACCGCCTGATGACGCGGGCAAGCCGCGGGCCCGCCTCGGCGCCGGCGGCGAGCACCTCCTCGTGCGTGAGCGGCTGGCCGGTGTAGCCCGCGCCGGCGTTCGTGACGAGCGAGACGCCGCAGACCTCGAGTCCGGCCCAGCGAGCCGCGATCGCCTCGAGCACCGTCGACATCCCGACCGCGTCGGCCCCCAGCGTGGCGAGCATCCGCACCTCGGCCGGCGTCTCGTAGGCCGGCCCGAGGAGACCCGCGTATACGCCCTCCGCAAGCTCCATCCCCTCGCCGGCCGCGGCCGAATGGAGACGTTCCCGGAGCTTCCTCGCGTAGACGGCAGTCAGGTCCGGGAAGCGCGGGCCTATCTCGTCGGCGTTCGGCCCAAGCAGCGGGGTCCGGCCGGTGAGGTTGAGGTGATCGGCGATGACCATGAGCGTGCCCGCGCCGAACGCGGGGTTGATTCCTCCGGCGGCGTTCGTCAGGAGGATCGTCGCGGCCCCCAGGCGGCCCATGAGCAGGACGGGCTCGACGACGAGGCCGGGATCGTTGCCCTCGTAGAGATGAAGCCGGCCCTGGAGGAGGACGACCGGCGTTCGCTCGAGGTGTCCGAGGAGCAGCCGCCCGACATGGCCGGGCGCCGTCGCGGCGGGCCAGCCGGGCAGGTCGGCGAACGGGATCGCGACCGGTCCCGCCAGGTCGTCGGCCAAGCCGCCAAGCCCCGACCCGAGGACGATCCCGTACCTGGGCACGATCGCGGTCCTGGCGCGGACGGCGGCTTCGAGGCGCGCCAGGCGCGCCGGCTGTTCAGACGGGGGAATCGGGGTCCGGGGATCGACGTCGAGCTCGGCGGGCACGTCGGCAGCGTAGCGCAGTCGCCGGGGCGGCCGGGAGGTCCTGGAATAGGGACAACCCGTCACCCGGTCGGGAGGTCGGGGAGGGTCGAGGAGGCTCCCCCGCCCGACGAGAGTATCGACACCGGGATGCCGATCACGTCTCGCCGAGCGGGTCCCAGACGGGTGGCCCGAAGGCCTCCGCATCACGGGCAAAGAAACGCCCGAAGCGACCCTGCTGACCAGCGATCCTTGATGCGATCTCGGTGTCTCCGGTCTGGCTGGCCCCTTCGGGCACGACCAACGATACGGGCGACCCGACAGGCCGGTCAACGCGCTTTTCCACGAACTTCGATGTGCTCGGCGAAGCGCTGTCCACGAGTTCCGGGACGGTGTGGACAACCCGTGGACAACATCGTTGATGGTCCGTCGACGGCGCCGCCCGAACCCCGCCAAATGATCGCGTCACTAACGTTATCCAAGCCGTTGGCGGCGCACGCTCGAGACTGGTGCCAGATGCCAGCCACAGTTGCATGCGGTGGCGGAGGAGCTCGATTCGGGCGACTACGTCAGCCAGGACGTCATATGGTGACGCCGAGGCGCGATCCGGGCGACTACGTCAGCCAGGACGTCATATGGTGACGCCGAGGCGCGATCCGGCCACCTCACCCGCCGACGGCGAACATCTCCGGGCGAGGCAGGTTCTCGGTCGCCGCGGATCGCAGCTCCGAGTAGCGGTCGCCGCGCCGCTCCCAGATGCCGGCGACGAGCTCTCGGATCTCGTCCTCCGCTGCGCCGGCGCGCAGCGGGCCACGGAGATCGTGGCCCTCGGTGCCGAAGAGGCACGTGTATAGGCGACCGTCGGCGGACAGTCGTGCACGCGTGCACGACCCACAGAACGGCTGGCTCACCGAGGCGATCACCCCGAGCTCACCCGAGCCGTCCGCGTAGCTCCAGCGGTTGGCCACCTCGCCGGCGTAATTGGGCGGGAGGGGCCGGAGTGGCATGACGGCCGAGATCGCCTCGACGATCTCCGCGGCGGGTACGACGTCGTCCAGCCGCCAGCCGTTCGTGTGCCCGACGTCCATGTACTCGATGAAGCGGAGGATGTAGCCCTCGTCGCGCGCCCAGCGGGCCATCGGGACGACGCTCGACTCGTTGAGCCCGCGCCGGACGACCATGTTCACCTTGATCGGCGTCAGGCCAGCCTCGCGCGCGGCGGCGATCCCGGCGAGAACCTTGTCCACGGGGAAGTCGACGTCGTTCATCGCCCGGAACGTCGCGTCGTCGAGGGAGTCGAGGCTGACCGTGACCCGTCGCAGGCCGGCCGCGGCCAGCTGCCCGGCGAGTGCCGCGAGCGCGGAGCCGTTCGTCGTCAGCGTCAGGTCGAGGGCTTCCCCGTCCCGTCGCGTGATCGCGGCCAGGCGCTCGATGAGCCCTGGCAGGTCGCGCCGGACGAGCGGCTCACCGCCCGTGATCCGCAGCTTCTCCGTGCCGAGGTCGACGAAGATCCGGGCCAGGCGCTCGATCTCCTCGAACGTGAGCACGAGCTCGCGCGGCAGGAAGGCGAAGTCGCGCCCGAAGACCTCCTTGGGCATGCAGTAGACGCACCGGAAGTTGCATCGATCGGTCACCGAGATGCGCAGGTCGCGGAGCGGGCGGTTCAGCCGATCGTGCGGCGCCGCGGCGGCCGGCCGGACATCCCGGAGCGGAATGAGCGTGGACATGACGCGGGGCATCGTACTCGCGTCTCCGCGAGCCGGCTCGCAGGCAGGGCGTCAGCCGACGGTACCACTGGCACAGACCCGTGGTACCTCTTGCGGACTGCACCAGAGTCCAACCCCTCCATACGATGCGACCACGCCCTGAGCACCAGCGGCAATCCCTACGTGGAGGGGACCTCGCACCATGGCGACAACCGACCAGCGGGCCGGATTTCGGCTCCCCTGGTCCTCCGACCAGCGGCCGACCGCCGACGAACCGGGGACCGGGGCGAACGACATGGACGCCCCCGGCGACGCGCCGGTCGGGACGGCCGGCGAGGCCGCGCGCCACGAGGGTGACGTGACCCGCGACGACGTCACCGCCATGCGAGGTGCCACCGACACGGCCGGACCGGGATCCGCCGATCACTACTCGACGGAGACCCAGCACATGTCAGCCGACGCACCCATGGACACCGCCGCCTACGCGCCCAAGCGCCCGACGAAGTTCCTCGCCGACCTGACGAAGGCGATGCAGGTGGCCGCCGAGGCCGCACGCGCCCAGACGCTCACCCAGCTCCAGGCGGACGCGAAGGCGTACGTCGAGGAGATCCACGGCCGCTCGTCGGGCGATGCGACCGAGCTGCGCAAGCAGGCCGACGACGACATCGCCGGCATCCGCGATTGGTCGAAGGCGGAGATCGCCCGGATCCGCGAGGAGACCGAGGCGAAGATCACCGGGCGCAAGGCCGAGCTCGAGGGCCAGCTCGAGCGCCACGCCGGCGTCATCGAGCGCGAGATCGAGCGCATCCAGGGCCAGGTGGCCGCCTTCGAGGGCGAGATGGCCTACTTCTTCGAGCGCCTCCTCGTCGAGGAGGACCCGACGAAGTTCGCGGTCATGGCCGAGAACCTCCCCGAGCCGCCTCCGTTCGAGATGCGCGGCGAGGGCCAGGCCGCGGTCGCGAGCTCGGGCATCGCCGTCATGGAGCCCGAGGTCGAGGACGAGACGGTCGCCGAGGCGGTTGCCGAAGCTGTCGCCGTCGAGGACGAGCCGGCCGAGGGCATGGTCGAGGTCGAGGACACCGGCGAGGCGGTGGCCGACGGCGCGACCGACACGCTGATCGGCGACGGGATGGCGGAAGCCGCGACCGACGAGCTCGTCAGTGCCGAGGAGCGCGAAGCCGCCTTCGCGGCAATCCAGGCCGCGTTCGAGGCCGCGGCGACGGCCGAGGCTGCTGCGCCGGCCGAGGAGGCCGTCGCCGAAGCGGTCGTGGTCGAGGACGAGCCGATCGAGACGGCCGAGACGATCGAGGTCGGCCACGCCGAGGCGCTTGCGGAGCCGGCCGAGGACGTCGCCGACGACGCGGACGAGGTCGAGACCAACGCGAACCTTCGACTGACCGCGCTCGGGCTGAACAACTTCGACGCCGCGGAGGCCGAGGCTGCCGCCTCCGTCGACTCGGCCGAGGACGAGATCCCGACGATCAGCGACGACGCGCTCGCGGCGCGGCTCGCGGGCCTCGTGCCCGGCCGCTCGAACGAAGAGCACCGCCCGGTCAAGCAGGCCGCCGCGATGACGACCCAGGTCGTCGTGGTCGGGCTCGTGAGCGTGGCGAGCATCGCCAGCTTCAAGCGGCATCTCGGCCGCATCCCCGGCGTCCAGTCGGTCGGCGTCTCGTCCGGCCCCGACGGAGAGTTCGTCTTCTCCGTCAACCACAACGAGGATGTCTCGCTTCGTGACGTCGTCCCGACGCTGCCCGGCTTCCAGGCTCGGATCAGCAACGCCGGCGATGGTGTCGTGAACGTCGCTGCCCACGATCCCGAATCCGAGGGCTGACACATCGTGGCTCGCCACGCCGTCGTCATCGCCCTCCCGCCCGGCGAGGCAGGCCCGGTCGGCGCCCAGCTCTCGGGTGCCGGCTACGAGACGATCAACGTCACCGCGCCCGATCAGCTCGAGGCGCTCCTCGCGGACCGTCGCCACGTCTCGGTGGCGGTCCTCGACGGCGAGAGCGACCTCGACGCCTCTCTCGAGTACTACTCACTCCTCCATGACGAGGGCCGGTCGATCCCGGCGCTCATGGTCGTCTCGCCGCGCGCCCTCGAACGCCTGACCGCCAACCCGACGCGGACGTCGATCAACGACGAGTACTTCGCGCGGCCGTACTCGGCGGAGTCCCTCCGCTGGCGGATCGAGGCGATGCTCATCCGTTCGCAGACCGTCGACGACGGCAGCGGCAGCCCGATCCTCGAGGGCGGCCCCTTCGACAGCCAGGGTTGGTCGAGCCGCGCCCAGATGATCGTCGTCTTCAGCCCGAAGGGCGGGGTCGGCAAGACGACGATCGCGACGAACCTCGCCGAGACACTCCAGCTCCGGCGCGGCCAGAATGTCCTCCTCGTCGACGCGGACACCGTGACCGGCCACGTGACGACCTCGCTCGGGGTCGAGCATGCCCGAACGGTCTGCGACAGCTGGCGCGACCAGGCCGAGGGCGGGCCCCTCGAGACGATCGTGGACCTCGCCTCACAGCACACGAGCGGGATGCGCGTCGTCTCCCTGGCGAGCTCGCCGCTCCACACGGAGATCCTCGAGCCGACGCGCGTGGCGGACGCGATCGCCGCGGCGCGGCGGGGGTTCGACTTCATCGTCGTCGACGTCCATCCGAGCTACTCGGCGCTCAACCAGGCGATCTTCGACCGGGCCGATCGCATCCTCGTGCCGGTCACCCCCGACGTCCCCGCGCTCCGCGCCGCCGTCCAGCTCCGCGACGTCTCCGTCGAGCTGGGCATCCGCGAGCGCCTCGCGATGGTCGTCAACCGCGCGAACAGCGGCGTGTCCGTGGCGGACATGGAACGCACCGTCGGGATGCCGGCGATGGCGCTCATCCGCTCCGGCGGCCTCCTCTTCGTCCGTGCCGCCAACGAGGGGCGCACCGTCATCGAGCGCTTCCCGCGCGAGAAGGTCAGCGAGGACTTCGACACCCTCGCGGAGTGCGTGCTCGGCCCGACGCGCCCCGAGGCTCAGGCGAAGGCATCGCTGCGCGGCCTCTTCAACCGCGCCAAGGAACCGGTCCGGGCCTGAGCACGGCCTGATCCTCACACCGGCCCGCCGTGCGCGGGCGACCCACCCTCAGCGCGAGCGGTCGGTGTAGCTGACGCCCCCGAGCGGCCGCCCCGGCAGCCGGAGCGCGGCCGTGCCGGTCCTCCGGTCGATCTGCTCGACCCCGCGCAGGTAGAAGCGGTTCACGAGGACGACGTCGGCCTCCGGATCGCTCACGGTCGTCTCCCCGAGGAACGCGACCGCGTCGGTCACCGGCACGAACATCTCGGTCGCCCGATCGAGGAGGCGCTCCGGCTCCGACCCGGGGTACATGAACACCGTCCCGATCACCCGGAACGGCGGCGCCTCGAGCGCGACGTCGTACGCGATCTTGTGGACCTTGTACGCGGCCTTCTCGGCCTCGGTGAGGGGCGGCAGGCTGCCCTGGGCGGCGAGGACCACGATGAGGTCGTACGGATCGACGCTCTTCAGGCCCGGGACCGGGGTGAACGAGCCCGATCCGTCGAGCGGCGCCCAGGAGACCTCGGTGATTGCGATCGCCTCGCGCCGGTTCAACGCGTCGGACAGCCGGCCGGTGATGTGCATGACGCCGGCGAGGCGCCACTCCTCGGTCAGGCCCTCGAACGGTACCCCGTAGCCCTGCGGCGGAGCGGCCGGGGGCTTCGACTCCGAGCCCGGAGGCGACTTGCGGAAGAACCCGAAGGGCACCCGGTCACTCCTCCTCGGCGGAGCCCGAGTGCTCGCGGATGGCCTCGACGACCGAGGCGTCGGCGAGCGTGGTCGTGTCGCCGAGCGTGCGGCCCTCGGCGATGTCACGGAGGAGGCGGCGCATGATCTTGCCCGAGCGCGTCTTCGGCAGGTCCGGTGTGAAGAGGAGGAACTTCGGCCGGGCGATCGGGCCGATGACCTGGGCGACGTGCTCGCGCAGCTCGCGGCCGAGCTGCTCGGACGGCTCCCTCCCCGCCCGCAGGATCGCGAACGCGAAGATCGCCTGGCCGGTCAGGGGATCGTTCTTGCCGACGACCGCGGCCTCGGCGACCGCCTTGTGGTCGACGAGCGCGGATTCGACCTCGATCGTGCTGATCCGGTGGCCGGACACGTTCATGACGTCGTCGACGCGGCCGAGGAGCCAGTAGTAACCCTCCGCGTCGCGCTTCGCGCCGTCGCCCGCGAAGTACATGCCCGGGAAGCGGGACCAGTACGTCTCGCGATACCGCGCGGGGTCACCGTAGATCCCGCGGAGCATCGCCGGCCACGGCCGATTGAGCACGAGGTAGCCGCCGCCACCGAGCGGCACGGACGCGCCGTCCCCATCGACGACGTCCGCAGCGATACCCGGGAACGGGAACGTCGCCGACCCGGGCTTCGTCGCCGTCACGCCGGGCAGGGGCGTGATGAGGATCATCCCGGTCTCGGTCTGCCACCACGTGTCGACGATCGGGGCGTTCCCGCGACCGATGTTCTCGTGGTACCACAGCCACGCCTCCGGGTTGATCGGCTCGCCGACCGACCCGAGGACCCGCAGCGAGCTGAGGTCGTGCTTCGCCGGCAGCGCCTCGCCCTGCTTCATGAACGCCCGGATCGCGGTCGGCGCGCAGTACAGGATCGTGACCTTGAAGTCCTCGACGATCTGCCACCAGCGGTCCCAACCCGGGGTGTCCGGCGTGCCCTCGTACATGACCCCGGTCGTCGCGTTCGCGAGCGGCCCGTAGACGATGTAGCTGTGGCCGGTGACCCAGCCGACGTCGGCGGCGCACCAGTACACGTCGTCGGGCTTGACGTCGAAGATCATCTCGTGGGTGAGGGACGTGCCGACGAGGTAGCCGGCGGTCGTGTGGATGATGACCTTCGGCTTCGCGGTCGTCCCCGACGTGTACAGCAGGTAGAGCATGTGCTCTGAGTCGACCGGGACCGGCGGGCACTCCGGGGCCTGGCGCTCCACGATGTCGTGCCACCAGACGTCCCGGCCCTCCGCCATCACGCAGGCCGGCGCACGATCGCCGAGGCGGCGCACAACCAGGACGTGCCGCACGGACGGAGTCTCGGCGAGGGCCGTGTCCACGGCCGGTTTGAGCTCCGCGGGCTTGCCCTTCCGCCAGCCGCCGTCGGCGGTGATGACGAGCTTCGCCTCCGCGTCGTTGATCCGGCCGGCGAGCGCCTCCGCGCTGAAGCCGCCGAAGACGACGGTGTGCGGCGCCCCGAGCCGGGCGCAGGCAAGCATCGCGATCGGGAGCTCCGGGATCATCGGCATGTAGATCGCCACCCGGTCGCCGGTGCGGATGCCCAGCTCCGTGAGGGCGTTCGCCGCCTTCTGGACCTCGCGGTGGAGGTCGGCGTACGTGATCGTCCGGGTGTCGCCCGGCTCGCCGATCCAGTGGTAAGCGACCTTCGAGCCGAGGCCGCGCTCCACGTGGCGGTCGACGCAGTTGTAGGACATGTTGAGCTTGCCGCCGCCGAACCACTTCGCGAACGGGAGGTCCCACTCGAGCGTCGTCGTGAACGGCTCCGCCCAGTCGACTCGCTCCCGCGCGACTCGTGCCCAGAACGCCTCGAAGTCCTTCTCGGCCTCGTCGTAGAGGTCCTTCTTCGCGTTCGCCTGGGCCGCGAACGCCGCGGACGGCGGGAACGTCCGGTTCTCCGCCAGGAGCGCCTCGATCTCGGGCTTCGGCGGGGACGGCTCGATGCTCACGAACGGACCTCCTTCGTGCGTCCCGGGTCCTGCCTGCATCCCCGGCATTCTACGCGGGCTGCCCGGCGGCACCTTCCTACGTCGGCTCGTCGTCCGCGGGAGCGGCTGTGGCGCTCGTCAGCCCGGCCGTCGAGTCGCCCGGCGCGGCTCCCATCGCGTCGGACACGCCCGTTGGGACGGCGCGCTCCGCCTCGCGCGAGAGCACCACGCGTTGCGGCCGCGGGATCTCGATCCCGTTGTCCCGGAACGCCGCGAGGAGCCGCTTCCGGAGCTCGCCCGCCGCCGTCCAGCGGTCCTGCGCTCGCACCGTGCCGAGGATCTTCAGGGTGACGCCGTATTCGCCAAGGGATTCGATCCGCTCGACCCGCGGAGCCTCCACGAACCGCTGTGTCCAGTCGGCGTCGCCGGCGAGCGTCCGGCCCACGTCGTCGACGACCTCGATCGCCCGGTCGATGTCGGTCCCGTAGGCGACCGTCACGTCGAGGTTGATGCGGGCCCAGACGCGCGTGAGGTTCGAGGAGACCGCGATCTCGCCGTTGGGCACGACATGGACCGTCCCGTCGAGGTCCCGGAGGGTCGTCCGCCGGAGGCTGAAGTCCTCGACGGTCCCGGTGACGCCGGCGATCCGCACGACGTCCCCGCGGCTGAACTGGTTCTCGATGAGGATGAGCGCGCCGTTGAGGTAGTCCTTCACGAGGCTCTGCGCCCCGAAGCCGACCGCCACGCCGACGATGCCCAGCCCGGCGATCGCCGGCCCGACCTGGAGGTTGAGGACGCCGAGGACCTCGATGCCGCCGATGACGACGATGAGGGCCTGGAGGACGTTCGCCCCGAGCGAATCGAGCGTCTGCATCCGCTTGCGGATCTCGACCGCGCTGAGCTCCTGGGCGGTCCCCTCGGACGCCTCGCGGTCCATGAGGGCCTTGACGATCCCGTGCACGAAGACGCGCGCCGCACGGATCGCGACGACGGTGACGATGACGATGAGCAGGATCGGTCCGAGCGTCTCGCGGAAGAACGCGAGGAAGTGGCTGTACGGCGGCTGGCTCAGGTCCGGCACGCCGATAGCCTAGCGCCGGCCGACCGTGCCGGAAGGGCCCGGATCTGCGCTGGCCGCCTCGAGGATCGTGCGTGCCTCGTGGCGGAGCAGCTTGCCGCCGGCCGTCCGCGGGATCGAGGCGACGCGCACGAACGCGACCGGGACCTTGAAGCCGGCGAGCCGCGCACGGCAATGGGCGTCGAGGTCCCCGTCGGCGACGCCTGCCGACGAGCTGATGACGACGAGGGCGACCGGCACCGCGCCCCAGCGCGCGTCGGAGCGGCCGACGACCGCGGCGTCGGCCACGGCAGGATGCCGCCGGAGGACGGCCTCGACCTCCGTGGGATAGACGTTCTCGCCGCCCGATACGATCAGGTCGTCGCGACGATCGGCCACGCTCAGGCGGCCGGCCGTGTCGAGGGAGCCGATATCGCCGGTCCGGAACCAGCCGTCGGCGAGGGCCGCGGCCGTCTCCGCCGGACTGCCGTCGTAGCCGGCGAACACCATTCGGCCGCGGACCTCGATCTCGCCGATCTCGTCGACGGACACGACACGCCGGCCATCCGCGCCCTCGCCCGCGACGACGCGCAGCTCGACGCCAGGCAGCGGCCGTCCGGCCGAGGACGGAACCTCGTCGGCCTCGGCCGGCTCGAGGGCCGTGACGCCGGACGCCGTCTCGGTGGCGCCGTACGTGGGCATGACAGGGATGTCCAGGCGACGTGCGGCGGCGATCGCGTCGGGCGGCGTGCGTTCGGCGCCGACGAGCACGGCCCGCAGGGTCGCCGGGGCCGGCTTCCCTCCGCGGGCTTCGACGAGGCGCGCGAGCGTTGAGCCGACGATCGAGCAGTGGCTGATCGCGTCCTCGTCGAACGCCCGCCAGATCGCCTCCGGGTCGAAACGGCCCGCGAGATGGAGCGGCACGGCCCACAGGCTCGAGCGCAGGATCATCGCCAGGCCCGCGACGTGGTGGAACGGGAGGCAGGCGAGCCAGCGGTCGGTCGGCCTCGGCCGCAGGACGGCCGCCCAGGCAGCGGCGCTGGCAAGGTGATTGCCTACCGTGAGGACGGCGCCCTTCGGACGCCCGGTCGTGCCCGACGTGAAGCAGATCGTCGCGATCGCCTCGGGATCGAGCCGATCGTCGCCGGCCGCGGCGGGCGGACCCTCCGGTGATTCATCGAGGGACAGCAGCCGGAGGGCGATCCCCGAGGCGCCGGATCGCCGTCCTCGGGCGGTCCCTGCGGCGGCTGCAGCCTGCTCCGCCGCGGTGGCCCGATCCTCGTCGTGGAGGAGCACGGCCGGCCGCGCGTGCTCGAGGAGCCGGCCGATCTCGGAAGCTGTCGCCCGCCGGTTCAGGGGCACGAGGATCGCCCCGAGCCGCCGCACCCCGTGGACGGCCACGACCGTCTGGGCGCCATCGCCTGCGAGGAGCGCGACGCGCGTCCCGCGCCCAACGCCATCGCGGGCCAGCTCTTCGGCGATGTCGCGGACGCGCACATCGAGGTCCCGCCACGTCCACCTGCTCCCGCTGGCGACGAGGGCGACGCCGTCAGGCTGCCGCGACGCGTT
>VBHW01000097.1 GCA_005881055.1 Chloroflexota bacterium | reverse complement strand
CATGCGCGAACGAATCCGGTGGCCGGGGATGGACGCCGATCTTCGCGGGCAGCTCGGCGTCCGCGACGAGCGCCGTGAGCGTGCGTTCGGCGAGCTCGAGTCGCTCCTCGAGCGGCGGCATCGCCTCGATCACGTCGGCTCGGCGCAGGTAGCGCAGGGGACGGCTCGACGGGGGCGGCGAGTCGCGCGGCGACGGGATCGTCGAGAGGTTGGTCGACGGGTGGTGGGTCGCGGCGCGATCGGCGGGCACGGCGCCCCGCATCGTACGCCGTGGTCGGGACCGCCGGGGTAGGATGGCCGCGCCCCGACGTCGGCGCGACCGAGCCCGTCGGTCGCCACCAACTCGCTCCGGAACGCGGAGGACGGAACTCGGAGGACCTGTGCCCGCGTCGGACATCGCCCAGAGCCTCGACAACCTCAAGCTCGAGCGCGATGCGATCGTGTTGTACGACGCGCTCGCCTCGATCGAGAAGGACGAGCATCGGGCGCACGCGTTCCGCACGATCGCGCGCAACGAGCGGCGCCACGCCGACATCTGGGCGACCAAGCTCCGGGAACGCGGGGCGGACGTCCCCGAGCCCGGTCGGGCACGGTTGCGGGTGCGGATGATCGTCCTGCTGGCCCGCCTCTTCGGGACTCACGCGGTGTCCGACCTCGTCCAGGCGCTCGAGGGCGACGAGGAGGAGCTGTACGACGCCCAGGGGTCACCGGAGGTCGCCTCGATCGCGGAGGACGAGCGCAAGCACGCCGAGATCTGGCGGACCCTCTCGCGGGACCAGTCGAGCCGCGAGGGACGTCCGGGAGGGCAGCGGAGCGCGGCGGCGCTCGCGGCCGCATCGCGGGACGACGCGGCCGCGACGATCAGGGCCTACGCCGGCCGTCGCGGCGCCACCGAGAGCTGGCATCGCACGGGCCAGTCCGGCACGCTCCGGGCGGTCATCTTCGGCGTCAGCGACGGCCTCGTGAGCAACCTCTCGCTCGTCATGGGCGTGGCCGGCGCGACGACGAGTGAGCCGCGGTTCGTGCTCCTCGCCGGGATCGCCGGTCTGCTCGCGGGGGCCTTCAGCATGGCCGCCGGCGAGTACATCTCGATGCGCAGCCAGCGCGAGCTGTTCGAGCGCCAGATCGCCCTCGAGCGGGCCGAGCTCGAGATGATGCCCGAGGAGGAGGAGGCGGAGCTCGCGAGCATCTTCCGGGCGCGGGGCTTCTCGCCGGACGAGGCGCGGACGATCGCCCATCGCATCTTCGGGGACAAGGACGTGGCCCTGGAGACGCTCGTCCGCGAGGAGCTCGGCCTCGATCCGTCGCAGCTCGGCTCACCCGGCGGTGCGGCACTCGGGTCGTTCCTCGCGTTCTCCGCCGGCGCGGCCATCCCGGTGATCCCGTACCTCTTCGGGGGCGGCGCCGTCGCGTTCTACGTCAGCCTCGTGCTCAGTCTCGGGGCGCTGTTCGCGGTCGGAGCGGGCGTGAGCCTCATCACCGGCCGCGGCCTCCTCTTCTCGGGCGCAAGGCAGGTGCTCATCGGCGCAGCCGCCGCGGCGGTCACGTACGCCGTCGGTCGCCTCATCGGCGTCTCGGTGAGCTGAATGCACGTCTCGGCGGCACGGCTGCTCCTGCTGACGGGTGCGGCGTCCGGGGTGGCGTTCGGGCTGTTCTTCCTCTGGCTGCGCAGCCCGTTGCCCCTCGCCGTGCTCGGCGCGGTCGGGTTCGGCAGCATCTTCATGCTCGTCGTCGCGTCGCTCGGGGACGATCCGATCGCCGCGGACGAGGCCTGGCGGCGGGAGGCCCCGGACCTGGCCTCCGACCCGACCCCGGGAGCCGCATCGGACGCCGAGCGAGCGGACCAGGATCCATGAGCGAGGCTGCCCTCGTCGAGCGCCTGGTCGAGCGCCTGCGCGCCGAAGGGCTTGACCCGTCCCCCTGGTCGAACGGCCCGCACGATCAGTACGACGCCCATGAGCACGGGTACGACAAGGTCCTCGTCGTGGCATCGGGGTCGATCCGCTTCGGCCTGCCGAACGAGCCGCGCGCCGCGGACCGGTCGGTCGACCTCGGGGTGGGCGACCGCCTCGACCTGCCCTCTGGCCGTCGCCACGATGCGGACGTCGGGCCGCACGGGGTCACATGCCTCGAGGCCCATCTCCCGGCAGGCTCGCTCCGTGGGACGCCGGCTCGACGGCCTGCCGGACGCTGGTGACTGACGGTCCCTGCCCGCTGCCGGGTGCGCCCGTCCGGGGTTCGGCGGCATCCTCGGGTAGGCTATGGCCCGGTTTCCGGGGAGCTCGCTACCGAGTCATCGAGGGTGCCCACCATCGACCAGGGACGCAGGTCAGGCTTCGCCGGCTCGCCGCCCTCGGCTGAGCCGATGAGCCCCTGCGCCCACCGGCATGAAACCGTCGTCCCCATGGGGGCGTACTCATGAGCGGGGTGCCTGCGGCCCCGGACGATGCCGCACTCGTCCACGCGGTCGCGGCCGGGTCGCAGGCCGCCCTTGCGGCGCTGTATGACCGTCACGCAAGTGCCGTCTACGCCGCGGCGTGCCGGCTGACCACCGACCGGCAGATCGCCGAAGAGGTGGTCCAGGAGACGTTTCTCGCAGTGTGGAATCGGGCGGAGCTCTTCGATCCGGGAACCGGGTCGCTCGCCGCATGGCTGCACACGATCGCGCGCAATCGGACCGTCGACCGGCTGCGGGCTCTCGGTCGCCGTCCGCGCCTCGTCTCGGTCTCCGCGCTGCGCTCGGAGGACGAGCCCGAGTCGATGGCGCTCGACCGCCTCGTCACCCAGGGCCGCAATGGCGGCGTCGTCGGCGGCTCGGTGGCGGCGGCCGGGCCCGAGGCCGCCCTCGCGAGCGCTGAGCTTCGCGCATCGCTGCGGGAGGCCCTGGACGGGATGCCCGAGGTGGAGCGGACCGTCATCCTCCTCGCCTACCGGCTCGATCTCACCCAGTCCGAGATCGCCGATCGGCTGGGATGGCCTCTCGGCACGGTGAAGACCCGGACCCGACGCGCGCTCCAGCGTCTGCGCGGGACCCTGGCGGGCTCTCTCGACGCCGACCTCGCGCCCCTCCCCGAGCCGGTGGAGGTCGCCGAGTGATGCGCCACGCGGACGCGCGCGAACGGTTGGAGCTCGCCGCGGCCGAGCCGGGCGGCCTCGATCGACTCATGGCCGGCGACACCGCCGACGCCGCCGCGCTCGCGGGTCACCTGGCCGGATGCGCGTCGTGCCTCGAGGAGCTCGCCCGGCTGCGCCGCGCGACGGCGATCCTGCGCGAGACACTGGCATTCGAGCCGCCTGCCGAGCTGCGCGAACGGACTTTGGCGCTCGTCCGCGAGGTGGGGATACCACGTGGCGCGGGGATGCGGGCAGCGACGGCCGTACCGGTTGGTCCGGCGGAGGCCACGACGCCGGTCCGTGGAACTGAGGCCCAGGCACCGGTGGTCGACACAACCCCTGCGAGCCGTCCGGAGAGCCTCGCCAGATGGCGGACGCTCCGACGTCCTGCCACCTGGGCGGCCTCGCTTGCGGCCGCGATCGTCCTCTCGAGCGTGGCGACGCTGACGCTCATGGGTTCGCGGGCCAACGAGGAGGCCAACGCGCTCGCCCAGGTCGCCAGCTGGAACGTCGGGATCGCGAGCGCACCCGACGGTCGCCGCGTCGCCCTTCAGGCCGTTCCGGGTAGCGGAGCTGAATCGGCCCGCGGCGAGCTGTCCTACGCGCCCTCGACGACCGCCCTCGTCGTCGTCGTCAAGGGCCTCGCCGCACCATCCGCCGGACGAGAGTACCGCTGCTGGCTCGAGGCTCCCGGCGGTGCCCGGACGCGCGTCGGGCGGATGGACTTCGCGAATGGGATCGCCTACTGGGTCGGCGACGTGGCGGCGATCGCGGCGGCGGCGCCGGGCTCGCGGTTCGGGATCTCGCTCGTCGATCCGAACGGCGACCCGGCAGGTGCATCGGTGCTGGTCGCGGGGCTCTGAAATCGGCGATGATCGTCCCTGACAGCCGGGACGAGACGATCGAGCAGCCGATCGAGCGCCAGATGACGACCTCTCACGCGACGATGGCCGACGAGCGCGACACCGGGGCACAGGACCTCCCGCCCGGCGTGACCCCGACGGGCGACGCACCGCCCCCGGATGCGCAGGTCGATGGAGCGACCGGGTCGGCCGACCGCTCCGCGGCGGTTTCCATGCCCGAGGGCGCCGTTCCGACGAGTCGGGCGGGGAACCCCGTGCCCGGGGCGGAGGTCGCGGCGATGTTCGATGACATCGCGCCCGTCTACGACCGGATGAACACGCTCATGACGTTCGGCCTCGACGGACGCTGGCGGCGCGCTGCCGTCCAGGCGACGCACCTCTCGGCCGGAGACGCCGTCATCGACGTCGCGTGCGGGACCGGCAAGCTCGCCGCCACTCTCGCCGAGCGCGTCGGGCCCTTCGGACGGGTGCTCGCGGTCGACCTCGCGCCCGGCATGATCGCCGAGGCGACCGAGCAGAACCGGGACCTCGTCCAGCTCGAGTTCCGGGTCGCCGATGCCCTCGCACTCGCCGTCCCGGACGACGCGTTCGACGCCGCGACGATCGCCTTCGGGCTGCGCAACCTGCCCGACTACGAGGCCGGCTTCCGCGAGCTTGCGCGCGTGGTGCGGCCGGGCGGGCGGGTCGTCTGCCTCGAGCTCTCCGTGCCGCGTCCCCGCGTCTGGGGGCGCATCTATCACGGGGTGTTCCGTCGCTCGGCGCCGCTCCTCGGGTCGATGTTCGGGCGGCGCGACGCGTACAGCTACCTCCCGCAGTCGCTCGAGGGCTTCCCGAACCCGGACGAGCTCGTCCGGACGATGACCGGCGCCGGGCTCGTCGACGTGTCGTACCGACGCCTCGCCCTCGGAGCGGTCGCGCTCCACCGGGGAACGGTCCTGAGCTGAGTCCCGCCGGCCGCTTGGGCCGACAGTCAGGGCACCGGGCGGGGGTCCTCCTTGTCCGCGGGGTTCGCCGAGGGGCTGTGGCGCGGCGCCCCACCGGCGGGCGTGGACGGCACCGCCTGGCCCGTCGGTCGGGGCTCCGGCTGCCACTCGGCCTGACGCGGAGTGGAGGCTTCCGAGGCATCCGAGGCCGAGCTGGCTGGCTCGGCCGATACGCCCGAGGCCCCGGGGAGCGCCGAGGCATCCGAGGCATCCGAGGCCTCCGAGGCCTCCGTCTCCCCGGCCTCGGCGGGTTCGCCCTCTTGCAGGCCCACATCAGCGTCCGACGGTGGGATGCTCGCCAGGTACGTCCGATGCAGGCGGAGCACCTCGTTCACGGCCTCGGCGTCGGCCGGGAACCCGTGGGCATTCATGTCCGCGGCGATCCATTCGGCCTCGATCTCACGTTCGCGTGCGGCGAGATCGTCCTCGCGGCGGTGCAGCTCGGCGAGGACGAGCCAGGCGAGACCCGCCCCGAGGACGAAGCCGACGAGGATGAGCCACCAGTCGAACTGGACGTTCACGACCGGTTGATGACGGCGAGCGGCGCGCGGCAGTGCCCGGTTCGGTGCCGGGCGACGGGGTCCATGCGCCCGCCAGTATAGGGAGCGACCGGCCCGGGCCCCGGTCGCCGACTCCGGCCGCCGACCCCGGCTACACTCGCGGCCGATGATCGACCTGACGCCGAGCCCGATCGCCGTCCAGATCGGCCCGATCCCAATCTACTGGTACGGGGTCGGCTACGCCCTCGGCCTGGCGCTGGCCTACCTCGTGATCACCCGGGAGGCCCGGCGCCGCGGCCACGATCCCGAACCTATTGCCAATGGGCTCATCGTCGTGGCCGTCGCGGCCCTCGTCGGCGGCCGGCTCTACCACGTCATCGACCAGTGGGGGACCCTCTACGCCGCGAACCCGATCCGGGTCATCCTCCCTCCATACACCGGCCTCGGTGTCTATGGCGGGCTCGTCACGGGCACGATCGCGGCCGCGATCTACGTCCGGCTCAAGCGGGCGTCGTTCTGGACCTGGGCGGACATCGTCGCGCCGGGGCTGTTCGCCATGCAGGCCGTCGCCCGCTGGGGCAACTTCTTCAACCAGGAGCTGTACGGACCGCCGACGAACCTGCCGTGGGGCATCGCGATCTCGTGCGACCATCGGATCGAGGCGTATCCGTGCTCCACGTACCCCTTCGCGACGACCCATTTCCAGCCGCTCTTCCTCTACGAGTCGATCTCCGGTGCTCTCGGCCTCCTCGCGCTGCTCTTCGTCGCTCGCCGCTTCGCGGATCGGCTTCGGACCGGCGACCTGCTCGGCACCTTCTTCGTGTGGTACGGGGCCGTGCGGTTCGGGCTCGAGACCCTGCGGGCGGACAACTGGACGTTCTTCGGGGTCCCGACCGCGCAGATCTTCTCGACCCTCTTCGTCATCGCCGGGCTCGGCGTGATCGCGTGGCGCCATCGCAGCCGGGCGCCGACGCTCGACGAGGTGGACGAGGGCGCCCGGGACGAGGCTGCCGCGCGAGCGACGGTGGTTGCGGTCGACGCATCGTCGTCCCCCTGAGTGGCTTCCGCGGACCTCGGTGCCGACGACGTGGCCGGGGATGGAACTGACCACGGCGACCCAGGCCAGCGCCCACGTCGCCGCCTCGTGCCGGCCCGCGTTGCGCCGGAGGCCCTCGCCCGCGCCCGGGGCGACGCACGGGAGGGCCTCGACTGGCTCGGTCGGCCACCGGAGGTCCGCGCCTCGATCCTCTACCTGGTGATCCGCGTCGTCGCGCGGGCCATCCTCCTCGGCCTCTT